>JAFSIB010000148.1 GCA_017440005.1 Clostridia bacterium | reverse complement strand
TTTTTCTTTTGAAATGATAAGCGGGATCGAAGCCCCCCGTAAAGAAAACAGTCCGGTGGACTGTTTTTAGGGGTGAGGGATTGCGCCGCCCGTGTTCGCTGTACCGAAACTCATAGACGAGAAGAAACGACCGCACTGTACAAAACAGCTTATCTCCACCAACGAAAAGGACACCTTTACGGTGTCCTTTTCGTTGGTGCAAAGTGGGATCGAAGCGGTTCGTTAAGTGTTTCCCCAAACATTTTTATGTGTTAGTATGTATCAACAAAGGGTCTCACTTGTCAATTTGTACGGTTTTGCAGTAAAACTGTTGCGAACGGAATTCTCTTATGGTATACTCCAGCGTGTTGAAAGGGGCGGTGACGAATGGATCAGTGCGAACACTGTGCGTATTATACGTACGATGATGTGACGGATGAATACGTGTGCGATGCGGTTGGCGGGTTTGACGAGGACGATATGGCGCGCTTTGCCGCCAAACGCGATAACACCTGCCCGTTGTTCCGATTTTACGATGAATACAAATTGGTACAAAAACAAAATTGAACGGCTGATTGAGCAATTCGTTTTTGGGAGGAAATCCGTATGAATCACAGTATTCGAAATTCTATCATTTATAACGTGTATCCGACATCGTTTTACGACAGTAACGGTGACGGCATCGGTGATCTGCAAGGCATCACGGAAAAGCTCGAATATATTAACACGGTTGCCGATATTGTTTGGATAAATCCGGTATTTAAATCGCCGTTTCGGGACGGTGGATATGATATTGAGGATTATTTCACCATTGATGAGAAGTTTGGCACCATGGACGACGTCAAACACCTGACAGAAAAGGCGCACGCGTTGGGACTGAAGGTACTGTTCGACCTGGTTGTGGGTCACACTTCGGATCAACACCCCTGGTTTTTGAAATCGCAAGAGCACGACAAAAACGAATACACAGACTATTACATTTGGTCGGATGACGTGTTTGGGTACTGCCCGTACGATCGCATCAGCGGCAATTCCGAGCGTAACGGCAATTATTTGGTGAATTTCTTTTCGTTCCAGCCGTCGCTCAACTTTGGCTTTGCCCGCAAAACTCAACCGTGGCAGCACGCCTATACCGATCCGGCGTGCGAACACATTCACGATGTGGTGACGCACATTATTGAGCATTATATGGCGCTGGGCATTGACGGTTTCCGTGTAGATCTGGCAAACAGCATTGTAAAAGACGATGTGGACGGTCAATGCTCGTGCGAGGTATGGCGTAAAATTTTTGGTCGTGTGCGGGAAACCTATCCTGAGGCGATCTTTGTTTCGGAATGGGGACAACCCCGTTTTGCGGTGAAGAACGGCGATTTTGATATTGATTTTCTTACCCATTGCTTTGATGACGGGTATAACAACTTGTTCCGCAAAGAACCGGGCACGAACGTTTTCAAGAGTGAGGGGAATAGTTTCTTCCGCAAAGAAGGGCTTGGTGAAGCCACATCCTTTTTTGACTATTTTCTGTCCAATCTGGAAGAAGTCAAGGACAAGGGGTATATTTCGGTGGTGACGGGCAACCACGATCTTCCGCGCATTTCGGTTGGACGCACCCCGGACGAACTGAAAACGGTATTTGCATTTATTTTGGCATTGCCTTGCGTTCCGCTGGTTTATTACGGTGATGAGATCGGCATGCCGTATTCGGATTTGAAAAACAAAGACGGTGGGTATTGCCGTACCGGTTCGCGCACGCCGATGCAGTGGACCGACGGTAAACATGCGGGATTCAGCGATACGGACGGAGATCTGTATTTGCCGATCCATCCGAACTATCAAACGGTGAACGTGGATACGCAGATGCAAGACAGCAACTCTCTCATTTGCGAAGTCCAAAAACTGGTGTCGATTAAACGGGATCATCCGGAATTGTTCGCTTGCGGGAACACGTTTGAATTGGTGTCTGACACCTATCCGCTGGTATTCAAACGCACGGATAGGGAACACACCGTCTTCTGTGCCGTGAATCCGTCTGATCGGGAATATACGGTGAATACGACGCACAAGACGGTGTTGGCGTACTGTCATGCGGCGGTGGAATCCGACCGTGTGGTGTTGGGCGCGCAATCGTACGTGTGGTTAGAAGTATAAAACAAGAAAAGCGACTGTACGCCGTACAGTCGCTTTTTGCATTATCGGAATTTGGGTAAATACTCGCCGTGGGCATCGATCAAGTCATCTACCATTTTCTTGATGGTATCTACATCCAGTTCGCTACCTGTGTGCGGATCCAGCATGGCGGCTTGATAAATATGCTCCTTCTTGCCGGTGACGGCGGCTTCTATGGTGAGGAGTTGGACGTTGATGTTGGTCATATTCATCGCCGCACATTGAACGGGTAACGCGCCCACGTAGCATGGGGAAATGCCATGACCATTTACAAGGCAAGGGATTTCCACGCACGCCTCTTCGGGGAGATTGGAAATCAAGTGTCCCGTATTCAACACGTTTCCGCCGATTTGATACGGTACGTCGGTCACAAAGGCTTCCATGATGCGGGAAGCGTATTCTTTACTGCGCTGATGTTCTTTTACGCCGTCCTGCCGGATTTTTTCATATTCATCGCGCCACTCGTTTATCTGAAGAATACATCGGCGCGGATATTCGTCCAGGGCGATGTTGTATTTTTCCAATAATTCGGGGTACTGCTTTTTGATGTAAAACATATTGTATTCCGCATTGTGCACGCTGGATTCGGTACAGTAATATCCGAAGTTTTTGATATAGTCCATGCGGACTTTATCGGTGGTATCGGGGGAGGCAAGGTACGCATCGATTTTGGTTTTGATTTCGGGATATAGATCCACTCCGTTTTTGTCCTTGATCTCCAAAAGCCAAGCCATGTGATTGATGCCGGCAATCAACTCTTTGTGACCTTCCAGGCGGTCGCTCATGCCCAGTTCGTTCAACAGCTGTGAAGCGCAGATCTGCACACTGTGGCACAGGCCGATTGTTTGAATGGGAGTGTACCGCTGCATATATCCTGTGAGGATCGCCATGGGATTGGTGTAGTTTAAAAACCAGGCAGACGGGCAGACCTCCGCCATGTCTTCCGCAAAATCTCTCATAACGGGAATGGTGCGCAGGGCACGCATGATTCCGCCGATCCCCAACGTGTCGCCGATCGTTTGGCGCAGACCGTATTTTTTGGGAATCTCAAAATCAATGATGGTGCACGGATCGTAAAAACCGACTTGAATGGCGTTGATCACAAAATCGGCGCCGCGCAGGGCATCTTTCCGCTGTTCAACGCCCACATAGCACTCAATACGGCCTTTGCTGCCGCCGGCGGCACACATGGCTTCTAAAATGATGCGGCTTTCTTCAAGGCGGGCGGCGTCGATATCGTACAACGCGAACACGCTGTCACGCAAGACATCGGAACAGATGCAATCGCCGATTACGTTGCGTGCAAACACCGTGCTGCCTGCGCCCATAAATGTTATTTTCATAGTGAACCTCCTGCCGGCCTATCCGTTTTGCGGAGCCGTTGTCCGATATTTTTTAGGGGAAACGCCATAGAACTTTGTGAAACAATTGGTGAAATACGAAATGTTCGGGTAACCGCAACATATCGCGATCTCTTTAATGGATTGATTGCTTTTTCTAAGCAAAACACCTGCATATTCCAAACGCAAGGTCTGGATATATTTGTTGGGCGTGATGCCGGTGACTTTTTTGAATTTGCGGCAGAAATACGACTGCTCGTAATTGAATTTTTGACTGATGGTGCGCACCGTGATATCTTCATCGGTGAAATTCACGTTGATATAGGTGATGACTTCATCAAACTTATTGTTTGAGGGCACGGAAGAGTGCGCGCTATCCAGACAGAACGTACAAAGCAACCCCAGCAACTGATACAGTTTGCCGACCAGTTCAAGCGGATGAGGGCTTTGGTGTTTTGTTTCAATGATCTCGGATACCAGTTGCGTGATGCAGGGCAGATCGGTTGTGTACTGAAAGCATACGGAACCGTTTTCGATGGCTTGGATATGCTGGCGTACGGGTGCCGACTCAGCGTACAGATCGTTGATATCAAACATCAGGACATCGTATTCGGCACCGTCACTTATGACCATGCCGCTGTGAAGAACTGCGGGAGAAATAATGGCGACTTCTCCTGCGTGGACGAGAATATCGTCATCGTTGCACCGTAGTTTGAGCGTGCCGGATCTTATCAAATGGAGTTCCATGCAGTCGTGCCAATGGGACGTGAAGGCCTGCGCTTGTATACCGTACCGAAAATTCCATATTTTCACAGAGGTTTCTCCGCGTATGATGGGATTTACTTCTTTTTTGGAGTCCAGTTTCATCCGAGGATCCTCCTTTCAAAAAGTCAAAAAATTGCAATAATAAGTCGTTTATAGGCAAGAAATTGGCAAAAGCGTGTGTTACTATGAAATCAGAAATTGTGTTTTGGAGGTAATCGTATGAAAATCGGCACGTTTATTGTTTTTGAAAGAGATAGCTTTGAAACCAAGATTTCGGATATGAAGGCAAAGGGGTTTGACAACTTCCAGCTTTCCTCTTGGAATCCGAAAGATTTCACCGATGAAAACGCGGCATTTATCAAACAGACCATTGAAAAGTACAGCGTTGAGATTTCAGCGTTTTGGTGCGGTTGGGAAGGTCCCTGTGTATGGGATTTCTATGACGGACAGGTCACCATCGGTCTGGTGCCGCCCGAGTATCGTCGGATGCGTATGGATACGTTAATGGCCGGTGCCGATTTCGCCAAGAAATTCGGCGTAACCGATGTCATCACGCACATGGGCTTTATTCCCGAAAACCCGAACGATCCGAATTTTGTTCCGATGTGTGCGGCCATTCGTGCGATTGCCGCCCACCTGAAACAGAACGGACAATATCTGTTGTTTGAAACGGGTCAGGAAACTCCTGTTACCATGCTTCGTTGCTTTGAAAAGGTGGGTGCGGATAATCTGGGCATCAATCTAGATACCGCCAATCTGATCCTTTACGGCAGAGCCAATCCTGTGGATGCTTTGGATGTATTCGGTAAATATGTGCGCAACATGCACGCGAAAGACGGCAAATACCCCACAAACGGACATGATCTCGGTGAGGAAACCAAGATCGGCGAGGGTAAAGTGGACTTCAAAGCGCTGTTTACGAAACTTCACGAATTGGGTTATGATTCCTATGTAACAATCGAGCGGGAAATTTCGGGCGATCAGCAGATTGAAGATATTTTAGCTTCCAGAAAGTATCTGCAGGACATTATAACGGAAGTGTATGGTCAATCGTTCTAAAACGGAGGATTTATCATGTTAAATGCAGCAGTGATCGGGTTTGGCGGGATCTTTAAAGGTTCCCATCTTCCGGGTTACAAAACACTGGAGGAAAAGGGCAAGGTAAAACTTGTTGCCGCCTACGATATCAGTGAAGCAGCTTTTACAAAAGACGTGGAGCTCAATATTGCCACTTCGGATGTTTCCGGATACGGTGACATACGGTTTTATACCGATTTGGAAGAAATGCTCCAAAAAGAGGATATCGATTTGATCGATATTTGTATTCCCACATATCTGCATAAGCAGTATGCGATCGATATGTTGGATCGGGGGTATCTGGTTCTGTGTGAAAAACCGATGGCGTTATCGTTTGAAGATTGCCAAGAAATGGTAGCCGCTTCCAACGGTAAACTGATGATTGGGCAGTGCCTGCGTTTTTCGCCCGAATACCTGTATGCAAAGCAATTGGTGACGGAGGGTGCTTACGGGAAGCCCACCTCCGCGTCTTTCAGACGGTTAAGCCCAACGCCTGCTTGGGGGTTTGAAAACTGGTTTGTCGATGCGAAGCGTTCCGGCGGTGCTTTGCTGGATCTGCATATTCATGATCTGGATATTGCACGGTTTATTTTCGGTGAACCGAAAAAAGTTTCCTGCATATCCGGCGGCAAACAGGTGAGCGAAGATGCGTTTGCTTATTCGACGCTCTACTATGATGATTTTGCGGTGTTTGCAGAGGGTAGATGGGACCAGGTCAATATGCCGTTTATCGCCGATTTCCGCCTTTCGTTTGAAAAGGCGAACGTGGTATGCACGGACGGCAAGGTCACGGTTTACCCGTATGAAGGCGAGGCTTTCAGCCCTGAACTGTCCGGTGACAGCATGTATATGAAAGAGATTGAATATTTGATCGATATTTTTGTGAAGGGCGAACAGAACGTACAAAATCCGCCCGAGAGTGCCGCACAAAGTATTCGATTGGTTGAAACGTTAAGACAGAGTTCTCGTGAGCACGGGGCGACATTGGATTTTTGACACATCGCACGTCGGCTCCGAAACAGTGGTACATACAGATTTCGGTCGGTGCAGACGCTTACAAAGAGTCTGCACCGACCGTTTTTTGTTTGTGAGATCAGTCTTCGGGTTTGACCTCTAATTTCAGATCAAAGTCACCGAGTTTATTCACTTTAAAGTTATTCTTCTTGTATTCTTCGTAGTCAAAAGCTTCCAGCTCATCGATCGCGAGCTTGTGGAACTCGTAGAAGTTGTGCCACCATTCGTAACCCGAACCCAGTTCTGCGTTGAGGTACGCGTCCGCAATGTCACAACCCATGGCAGGTGCCACGTAGAAAGCGCCCATGGCGAGCACGTTTACGCCATTGCCGGTGATGGCACGGAGTGCCGCGGGAACGCTTTCCACAACGCCGGCGTGTACGTGCGGGCATTTGCTTGCGGCAATGTGAATACCCATACCGGTTCCGCAGAACAACAGAGCGCGTTCAAATTCGCCTTCCGAGATCATGGCACCGACGCGCAGACCGACGCGGTGGAACATCAAGTCGGTATCGTTGGGATCGCTATCGGCTTTGACACCCATATCGGTGATTTCCCAACCTTTTGCTTTCAGGTGCGCCACAACGGCTTCCTTCAACGGAAAACCGGCAAAGTCGGCACCTACCACCAGTTTTTTGTCTTTGACGAGCTTCATTTTGTATGCCTCCCTAAAAAATATTTATTTATAATAGTGTTCCAACGAGCGCTGATACTCGAGCGGAGAACGCCCGGTGATGCGTTTAAAGGTTTTGGAAAAATAACTGGGACTGGAAAACCCCAGTTTTTCGGCAATCGAAGAGATATGAATATCTCCTTGTCGCATGAGTTCTTTGGCGCGTTCCACTTTGGCGCGGTTAAAATATTCCATGATCGAGTAACCGGTCTTCTCTTTAAAATGAGAACAAATGTGGTTTTTACTGTAGTGGAATGTTTCGCAAATAAAGGGAATGGTCAGGTTTTTATCAATATTATCTAATAAATATTTTTCTACAGATTCCACCAAATCTTTTGGGTCAGCAGTGCTGGAGGAAAGAATGGAAAGGATCGGATCGTTTTTATCCGTGCCTTCTTCACGGAGCAGCGTAATCAACAGTTCTTCCAAGTAAAGCTTGATCAATTGTCGGGATCCGAACGGTGGATGCTCTTGCGGTATGATTTCCGGAGTGAAATGGTCAAAAATCGGTAAGCGGAATGCTTTGCGCGATTCTTTGATGATGCGCGATATTAGGTCGTGAGTAGACCGCGAGATTTTCAACTTTGAAGTGGGGGCAGCTTCGATGGCCTTGCTTTTGCAGGTGAATGAGATAATGAAGACATTGAATATATCTTCACCGTTTCCGTGCAGGCGGTGGAAATCATTGGGCGCGATCAGTACCGCTTCTCCCGTTTCCATAGGCACGTCTTTCCCCTGATGCAACGAGAGGCAGCGGCCTTTATCCACGTACAAAAACTCCCAGAAATTATGGGATTCACCCAGGTGCTCCATATCCGGAGGGAATTCGTAATAATACAGAGAATGTATTTGAGTGATCGATAGAACAGATGATAACGATACACTCGGAAAAAGGGGCGTACTATCCTGCATCAAACCACCTCACTTTTTTAATATTTTCAGCATAGCACGCGCAGGTCGTTTTGTCAAGTTTTTGGCAAAAAAGACAATAGTACAAGAATAGGGAACAAAAACACATTGTCTAAGTGGAAGAAAATATGCTATAATACCAAAAATGGAAGATTCGCGAAGTGTCCGCATTTTCATATACGTGATAGACACATGAGAGGGGATATCAAGATGAGAAAGACAATGAGCGGTATATTGGCGATCATACTGGCGTTGGTATCGGTTTTGGCATTGCCGTCGGTATCTCCTTTTGAAGTGTCGGCAGAAACCTATTATCAGTTGAATTTCACCCCTCAGAACATGGTGTTTGATGCCACCAATAACGTTTGGGCCAAAGCTGCCGGTGACATGAGTTGTGTAAACTACCCGGGGTATACGGTGGTGGACAAAACTGCTGACGGTGGTGCCGCTGCGATCCGTAAGTTTGTCTCTCCGGCAGACGGTGCGTTCAAACTGGCATGGGGCGGCGGTGTCTATATTGACAATGGCCAAGGGAATTTGACGGGTGCAACCGTGGAGTTTGCTGTTACCAATGAAGCCGGTCAGATCCTTTTCCCCAAAAACGGTGACGTGGCAACAGTCAAAGCCGGTACCCCGCTTGAGGTATCGTTGGATATTGCCTCGGTGAAGAAAGGCGACGTTTTCTATTTTGTGGTGATGAACCCGTCGGTGAACCGCGTGGTTTGTGCGCTGAATTTCGGCGTTATGGTGGACGGCAAGCCGTATTCCAACGGCAGCGGTCAACTGTATGACAGCATTCTGCAAGGCGGTAAGGGCTGGTATCATCAATATGCCGTCTCTGTAACCAAATCGGTTTCTCCGAACAAACCCGATCTGGGCGGTGATACGACAACCGGCCAGACCACCACAGCACCCAACACGCCGGATGTCGGTACGCCCGGTACGCCGGATGCGGGTACGATCGGCGGTGACCTTACCTCCACCATTGAGGCGCAAACCAACGGTTTTGTCGAAATGAAAGCCTTTATGAACAATTGGTGGTGGGCGGATGCACAGGGACAAAATCCCGCTTCGCCTTCCTTTGGTATGGCCAACGGCACGCATACGCAGCCGCCGGCACCCGGATACATGACGGCTAAGGGATATACCGTACAAAAAGACGGTGTGATTACCTTCTCCGGTACGGTGATGCTGGATATCAACGCCAACATGAATGTGCCGGAAAATGCGGATGCCATCGGGTTTATGGTCATTGAGAAAAACAGTAATATGGTGTTGTATCCGTCGGACAAAGCGGAATTCATGGTGCTAAAAAACACCGAAGATAACCGCACAAAACCTACGATGATTTCCGGCACCTTTGAGGCAAAGGCCGGGGATGAGATCTTGTTCGTTACGCGTAACGAAACGAGCAATTTAGTACCGTCTGTGCAGGTGATCGTGGATGTGTACCGTGATGAAAACGGGGTTAAAACAAAAATCGGCAATACGCACGAGCAATTTTCCGCCAAACAGGGTGAAAACGGCTGGCGTTACTATTACGCTTCTATCCAAGGGTTCAAAACACCTTTGGTACCGGCAGCTCCCATTTTTGACAAAGCCACTCACTTTGAGAGTGCACAAAACGCATGGTATTTGTTACCGGGTTCGGTCAAAGAGAAAATGACCGCTTCTTACGGTGCTGCTATCGGTCGTGAATCGGTGACGGTGACCGAGCGCACCACAGCGGCGATCGGTTACAAAGCGCCTGCTGCCGGCAAACAAACGTACACATTCACGCACGAAGGTGTGGACAGTGCCAAGCGGGTCGGCTTTTGCGTGGTGAAAAAATCCACCTTTGAACCGGTAACCAAGTGGCAGTTGTTAGATAGCAAAAAGCAGACGGTCAGTGGCACGTTTACCGCGGCCAAAAGCGATGAATATCTGTTTGTGCTGGCGATGCTTGGTACGGGTGATGCCGTTACGTTGCCGATCACGTTGAAAGTGGGCAACGTAACGTTGGCGGATGCGTTAACGGAAAAACAAGGCAATAAGCAGTTTACCTATTACTTTGCTTCCACAGAAGACGTTTGCGCCAAGTTGTTACAAACAGAACGCAAAGAGTCACCGTACATGTCTGCGGATACGGCGGGTATTAAGGACGTTGTGTTTGATCCGTATTTGCTCACGCAGTTTGATGAGGAAAAATGGATGTGGAGCGTCAGCGACTGGGAAAATCCCAGTTCGGACGGATACATGGCCGTGTTGCTGGAAGGCGCACACGTATCCACGCCGCATTACAGTATGATTCGTTCCTATGAAGTGCAAAGTGATTGCGTGGTCAGCGTTTACGGCAACTTATTCTCGGAGGTGCCGGCATTTTTGGGCGCTGCTCCCAATGAAGCTGTGTTTGATATGTTGATCTGTAACGACCGCGGACAGATCATGTATCCGGAAGATCAAAGCGGTTTTTATTCTTTTAAAGCATCGGATCTGACGGTTGAAAAACCCATGGTGATCAACGTTTCCGCCAAAGCCACGGCAGGAGAAAAGGTGTACATTGTGTTCCGCAATCGTTCGGATATGGCGTTTGCTTACTTGTACACGCATCTGCAGATTTTTGAAACCCCGGAAGGTGAGAATCCCGGTGTGCCGGTTTCCGGTGCGGCTGAGAACTTCTCCGATACGCAGGGCATGGACGGATGGAATTATTACTACACCACAAATGACAGTTATCGCTTTGTAAAGGGCTCCAAACTGGACAAGGTGATTACCGGCAACGCCCCCACTACCAATCTGACGGACAAAACCGACAAAACGGATAAAGACGATGCAGCCAATGCAGAAGCATCGCCGATTTGGATGAAGGTTATGTTCTGGGTTTCGGCGGGGTTAGACGTTGCGTGTATCGTGTTATTGGTCTTGTATATTGTGTGGAAAATGAAAACGAAAGGCAGCCGGACTTCGGAAACGGAATCACCGGCAGAAGATGAGGCAACACCGACCTGTTAAAGGAGAGAATGATGGGAATGAAGACACATCTTGTAAAATTCTCGGCGATACTTACATCGCTGTCTCTTGTGTTGTCGACAGCCGCTTTTTCTGTGGGCGCGGTTGACCCGGCCGCGGATGCCGTATTATCAAACGCGCAGGTTGCGCAGAACAATCCGACAACCGCCCGCTATTATTCGACCCTGCTCAATCGTTATTCCCAACAAGGATATCGGGATTATGCAGGTGATGTGATCCAAGCGACCGTGTCGGACGAAGCACTGATCGGTGAGACCGAATTCAACGGGGAAACGTACGCCGGTATTTTATGGGATGAAAACACGGACAGTGTGACGTTTGATGTCACGGTAGAAACCGATGCGTTGTACGATTTAGGGGTGGAATATTATCCGCTGGGTACCAGTGGATCGGTCATCACCCGTGAGTTGCTGATCGATGGTGTTTCTCCTTGTGATGAGGCGGAAAAGATCGAGTTTCTGCGCTTCTGGAAAGACGCCAATGCACCGCTCAAAGACAAAGCGGGCGATGAAGTCAAGCCGTTTTCGGAAGAAAAACCTCGTTTTGACAATACGCGCCTTTTCGATAGCGGCGGCAAATACACAACACCGCTGAAGTTCTATTTGTCAGCCGGTGAGCACACCGTAACGTTACGGTATGTGGATGAGCCGATGTTTATCAAAGCGTTGTACGTGGCGGCTCCCCAAACGACACCTTCTTATGACAGCGTCATGGCGCAGTGGCAGGAAGAGGGCAAGGTCGGCAACGGGACGACTCTTGAATTTGAAGCGGAGAATTTTGACCGCGTTGTGGAAAAAACCGCTTCGGTGATCGGTG
>JAFSIB010000021.1 GCA_017440005.1 Clostridia bacterium | reverse complement strand
TGGAGATAAGCGGGATCGAACCGCTGACCTCTTGAATGCCATTCAAGCGCTCTCCCAGCTGAGCTATACCCCCATATTGTCGCTTGCGACGTGATTTACTCTATCACATTTCCCCCGCCTTGTCAACCCTTAAAATTCGCCTGCAAAAAAATTTTTTATTTTTTTAAAAAAAGTATTGACATCTACCGATCTTCTGGTATACTGAATTTGTAATCATTACAAAACAGTAACGATTACAGAACGGAGGGCGCATGATGAACAAAGAAAATTTAAGCGCTGTACTCCGGCAGCACGGTATTTGTCCCACACAACAGCGCTTGGCGGTGTATGCGTATCTGCAAAGTCATCGCACGCACCCCACCGTGGATACGGTTTATCAAGCGCTTGTCAAGGAGCAGCCCTCGTTATCGCGCACCACGGTGTACAACACCATGCGCGCGTTGACGGATGCCGGTCTGATCCGTGTCGTCACCATTGATCCCGATGAACAGCATTTTGATGCCGGCATTGAGGATCACGGGCATTTTCGCTGTAGCCGCTGCGGCACAGTGTACGATTTCCCGTTATCGGCGGATACGGTTCGACCCCTGCTTCCCAACGGATTTTCCGTTACCACATGGGATATTTACACAAACGGTGTCTGCCCGCATTGTCAGTAAATCAAAAAAATAAAGTTTTTGGAGGAATTGGTTATGAAAAAGTATGTTTGTTTAGTTTGCGGTTACGTGCACAACGGTGATGCGGCTCCCGCCGCCTGCCCGATCTGTCAGGCCCCCGCGGAGAAGTTCAAGGAAGCAGCTCCCGCACCGGCTGCCAAGGACGACGCACCCGTCGCTTCCACCGGCTATAAATGGGCGGATGAGCATCGCGTCGGCGTCGCACAGGGTGTCGAGGATGAAATCATCGAAATGCTGCGCGCTAACTTCAGCGGCGAATGCTCCGAGGTAGGTATGTACTTGGCGATGGCGCGCGTTGCGCATCGTGAAGGCTATCCGGAAATCGGTCTTTACTGGGAAAAAGCCGCTTACGAAGAAGCAGAGCATGCCGCTAAATTTGCGGAATTGCTGGGTGAAGTTGTCACCGACAGCACCAAGAAAAACCTCGCTATGCGCGTGGAAGCCGAGCACGGCGCTACCGACGGCAAAATGATTCTTGCCCGCAAAGCGAAAGAACTGGGCTACGATGCGATCCATGATACTGTCCACGAAATGGCAAAGGACGAGGCTCGACATGGTCGCGCGTTCGAGGGCCTGCTCAACCGCTATTTCAAATAAGCAAAACCCAGATTAAATAACGCAGTACAAACAAGCACGGCGTGAGAAACTCTCACGCCGTGCTTTCTGTTTATTCTTTTACCGGGTACCCTGCCGCCGCCACAGCGGCTTTTGCCAAGATATCCGCGGCATCCACCGTATCATCGGTTGGAATGCCGTACAAGTGAAAACCAATGGGTAGTTCCGTGCAACCGAGCACGATCCGCTGAGCACCCTCTTGTTTCATGCGGGCAATTTCCACCACGATCGCTTTTGCGTCAAACGATTGTGCGCCGGCTTTCACGCCGTCATAGATCAGCCGCATGACCTCGCGTTGCGCCGCTTCATCGGGACACACGGTTTCGATACCGTATTCCTGCAACGCCTGTTGATACACCCCCGCCGACACCGTACCGTCGGTGGCGAGCAACCCTACACGCCGCACACCGTCTGCCGCTAACGATTTTGCCGTTTCACGGATCATGTGCAGGATCGGGACCGGGGATAACCGTGCGATTTCATCGTAAAAATAGTGCGAAGTGTTACACGGGATCAGCAAAAAATCCGCGCCCATTGCCGCCAATTTGTTTGCCGACTCCGCAATATGCGGCACCGGCGACTCACCGCCGCTGAGAATCGCCTGCGTGCGATCCGGAATACCGGTGTGACAGTCAATATAAATGCGAATATGCTCTGCGTCTGTGCCGGCATCGGTATGCCGCAACAGCTTATCAAACAAATCCAGCGTTGCCACGGGGCCCATACCGCCCACGATACCGATTGATCGTTTTTGCATACACTCTCTCCTTTGCGTTGCCTTTATTCTACCATAGTTTTTCAATTCCCGCAAGCAGAATAAAAATTTGTCGAGTTGATGATTTTTCCATTGCGTATTTTAAGAGGATATGGTATTCTTATAAATACGATTATTGTAAAAAAAGCAAAGGAGGGATAACACATGGTTTTCAGCAGTTTGGAATTTCTTTTTGTGTTCATCCCTGCCGTTTTTGCCATATACTATATTGTCCCCCCGAAATTCCGCAACGTTGTGTTATTGCTCGGCAGCATCGCTTTTTATGTATACGGTACGATCGAACAGCCGCTCTATATTGTACTGTTTTTACTGTCTTCGCTTGTCAACTGGTTTATCGGCTTGCGTATCGGCAAACGTGAGCGCCGTTCACGTTTGTGGCTGATCCTCGGTCTTTTGTACAACTTCGGTTGGTTGTTTGTTTTCAAATACGCAGGGTTTTTCTTCCGCACCGCTCAAACGTTGTTGGATCGCATCTGGCCGTTATCCGGCGTCAACCTGCCTGCGGTGGATCTGATCCTGCCGATCGGCATCAGTTTTTACACGTTCCAGATCGTTTCGTATTTGATCGACGTGTATCGCGGAACCATCAAAGCCGAACGCTCATTGCTGCATTTGGCAACGTATCTGTATATGTTCCCGCAATTGATCGCCGGTCCGATCGTAACCTTTTCCTCTATGCAGCAACAACTGCGCGCACCAAAAATTTCGATGGATCGCATCAACGACGGGTTGCGGGAGTTCACCATCGGTTTGGGACTCAAGGTATTGCTTGCCAACCGCATCGGCAGTTTGTGGAGCGATATCGGTGATATCGGCTACGACAGCATCTCCACCCCGCTTGCGTGGATGGGCGCTGTGGCTTTCGCGTTGCAGATCTATTTTGATTTTTACGGATATTCACTGATGGCGATCGGTCTTGGCAGAATGCTGGGCTTTGAAATACCCGAAAACTTTCGCCACCCCTACACCGCGCTCACCGTCACAGATTTTTGGCGGCGGTGGCACATCACGCTCAGTTCGTGGTTCCGTGATTATTTGTACATTCCCTTGGGCGGCAACCGCGTGCGTGTTCCGCGCCATATTTTCAATTTGTTGATCGTATGGGTCTCCACCGGGTTTTGGCACGGTGCAAACTGGAACTTCATTTTGTGGGGCTTCCTGTTCTTCTGCTTGCTGGTGCTCGAGAAGTTTGCTATCAAATCCATTTTGGAACGCTTCCCCGTGCTGGGTCACGGGTATATGATCCTCATCATCCCGCTGTCGTTTTTGGTGTTCGCGATTACCGATCTGGGTGATCTGGCGATTTATTTTGAACGGCTTTTCCCGTTCCTGCCGGGCGAACCCATCAACATCATGGATGGTGACTACCTCAAATACGGCGCCATGTACGGTGTGCTGTTGCTGATCGGCATCGTGTTCTGCACAGAGTGGCCGCGCCGCATCTATGAACGTATCAAACACACCATCTGGGGCACACTGATTTTGCTCGCCATTTTCTGGGGATCGGTGTACTATCTGTATCTCGGCTTGAATGACCCATTTTTGTATTTCCGTTTTTAAGGAGGCACTGACATGAAAAAATGGTTTTCTCATTCGTATATGTTTTTGTTGATCTTGTCGTGCGCTGTCATCATTCCCACGACATTACTGTTGGATGCTTGCAAAAAAGAACCGGTGGACGAGCCTGTTGATGAACCGAGCACCACCACGACGACCACAACCACAACCGCAACCACAACGACGACCACGACGACCACGACGACTACTGTGACAACCACATCCGGCACGGTCACAACAACCAACGCAACCACGTCTTCGTCGGTTGCACCGTCCACCTCTGCTACAAGCACCTCGGCAACATCCGCCACCACTTCCGTTACCTTCCCGGATGCAAACGAGCGCGTGTCCTTCCCCAACACGTTGTTTATCGGTGACTCGCGAACCGTGGGACTGCGTGATTACGGCAAAACGTCGGACGCCACGTTCTTCTGCAAGGTGGGTATCAGTTCCAACAACGTGACCACCAAAGCCATTGAGGTTGCCGGCTTTGACGGCGAGGTCACGCTCGGCACAGTACTTGACAGCAAATCGTTTAACACGGTTTATATTATGCTTGGTATCAATGAGATCGGCGGAAACCTTTCCTCGATCGCACAAAAGTATCAGAAGATCATCGATCTGGTGCACAGCAAACAACCGAACGCCATTGTGGTAGTGCAATCCACGTTGCACGTCACGCAAAAACGCCACAACGAAGAAATAGCCAAGAACGGGCACTTCAATAACACCCGTATTGATGAACTGAACACCAAGTTGGCGGCACTTGCCAACGGTACGTCGGTTCGTTACCTGGATATGAATCCGATGTTTGATGAAAACGGTTGTCTGAAAGCCGATGCGGCAGCCGGTGACGGCATCCACATCAAAGCCAAATACTATCTCATTTGGCGCTCGTACTTGGACGAAAATCGCATTTCTTAACACATAAAAAACGCCTCTGCGTGATTGACGCAGAGGCGTTTTGTTATTTCAGTATCTTCGCGTAATAATCCTTTTTGAGGATCAGATCCGCGTATGTGAATTTACGGCGAACAATGCCCGAAACCGTTTTGGCGTATCCTTCCGGAATCGTGACACCTTCATTGGCGGTAAACGTGCCGGTTGCGCTGTCATACCGTCCGTAATCCGTGATCCAACTGCGGTTGGAAAAGCACACCAACGCCGGCGCATCGGATAGGAAATCCCGTCCCATCAGCAAACGGGAATCGTAATCCAAGCCAAACAGATTGCACAGTGTCGGCAACACGTCAATGCTGTACGTCGGTTCATCGATCACGATGCTTTCCAAGCCTTTGTGCCACATGATCAACGTGTTGCGATATTTCTCAAACACAGACGAGGTATCATGGCCTGCCAGTTCGCTGTAAAAATCGGGTTGATTGGGCTGTTGCATGCCGTACGGATAATGATCCGCCGTTAACACGATCACCGTATCCTCCGCGATCCCACGTGCTTCCAGGTTGTCAAGGAGTTCCCGTACCATCAGATCCAGTTCGATCTGACACGCCAGATACGCCTTGACTTCCGCGGACTCATACGGCAGATCCTGCACCTTTTCTTTATGATACGCAGACATACTGTTCCCCATAAACGTGTACAACATGTGCCCGCTGACCGTTAAATAGTACGTGTGGAACGGTTGCTCACTGTCCATATAATTCGCGGCGGTCGCTTTTGCCATGAGATAATCCGAGTTGGGCCACCGTGTTGCGGTTTTGGTTCCGGGATAATACGTGGAATAATCCAATTTCATGCCGTTGCCAATGCCTTGATAATCATACCCCAAATTCGGGTGGGATTTGTCACGCCCGTAATACGTATACGTGTGGTTGTGATACGCTTTGGTCAGGTACCCCTGCTCTTTGAGCTGATTTCCCAGTGCAAACGGCATATACCGATCGGCGGAATATTCCATGCTGTGCACACCCGTTGCCGGCATCAAACCGAGCAGGCTGGTGTACTCGCCGTCCGAGGTGGACACACCCCAACCGGGCGTATAATAATTGGTGCACTGAATACCCTCGTGCGATAATTTATACAACGTGGGTGTCAACGTTTCACTTACCGCATACGGCGAGAACCCTTCCGCCACAATAAAGATCAGGTTTTTGCCTTTAAATTTGCCGGTATATTCGTTCTCTTTTGTGGGGGTGAGAGAGGCAAAATACTCGTGCATGGTTTTAAGATCTTTATTGGTTTCCGCCTGTGCCAACTGTTCAAAATCCAACGAGTCGATCACGTTGTCCCCGTATACGATCGGTTCGGGGTCCGGTGTTACCGGTGTTTCCACCGGCAAAGACGTTTCGCCTTTGTCGTCATCAATATCGGTTCCGAATATCAGATATTTCAGATCCAGCCGCGCCGTTGTGGTAACGCCGAACGTCTGCATGGAAGCATCCACCGAAAATTCTTTGGTATATAAGCGCGCGGGACTGATATCGCCCACATTCAGTTGCAGAGTAACCAATACCGCCGCCAAGTGCAGTGCCGCTGCAGCCGCCACCATCACGCCTTTCCCCGCCCACGGGGCGCGGCAAGCCGGTGCCAGCCGTTTGCCGAAAGCGATGTACACCGCCATGGGGACCCACATACACAAAATGGCGGGAAGATTGCGGAATATGGACAGGAAAATATCCCGCCAGAACTGCATGACCTGGCCCAGATTTTGCACCGAATACAGGATATAAAACGTATTAAACACACCGTAATACACGATCTGCGAACTGTACACCAGCGCCGCGACGCCAAGCAACACACAACAAATCACACGGTTTACGCGTTTGGTGCCGAACGTGCACAGCACAAAAAAGAGGAGTGCTATCGGCAGGGTGAACAACGCACTCAACAAAAGACCCGTGCCAAAAAACGGTTTGATGATAAACGCGCGAAAAACCCACTCCATCCACAAAAAGGATGCCGCCGCAAAAATCGCCAGCATCAACGGATGTGCGGGCTTTTTCTCGGTTATTTGGCGGCCATGTTTCATGTTACCACGTACCTTTCTGTCGTTTCTTGTCAATATTTGACACCAGTATACCACATTTTCTCTCAGTATACAAGCACATCTGTTGACGGCGCGGGCAAGTTGTTTTATAATAAAGAGGATAAAGTTTGCCGATTTTTGTTAAACCGTTCAAAGACTGTTCATACACCGCTCAGGTTTTCTGTTACACTAAACTTGGAATAAAAGGAGGCATGCCCTGTGGACGTAACCAAGATCATGGTCGTCGATGACGATACCAACATATGCGAATTGCTGCGCTTATATCTCAGCAAAGAAGGGTTTGAACCCATCGTGGTCAACGACGGTGAAGAAGCTGTTTCCCGTTTTGATACGGACAAGCCCGATCTGATCTTGCTCGATATTATGATGCCGCGCCTGGACGGGTGGCAAGTCTGCCGTCGGATCCGTAAAAAATCCGATTGTCCCATCATCATGCTCACCGCTAAAGGTGAATTGTTTGACAAAGTGTTGGGTCTGGAACTGGGCGCCGACGATTATATTGTCAAACCGTTTGAAACCAAAGAAGTCATTGCACGGATCAAGGCGGTTTTACGGCGTGCGGGACTGGACAAAAAAGAACAGATAAAAGAAGTGTCGTACGACAAACTCTATATCAATATGGAAAATTACGAGTTGCGCGTGGACGGTAAACAGATCGATACCCCGCCCAAAGAAATGGAACTCATTTACCATCTTGCCAGCAACCCCAACCGCGTGTATACACGCGATCAACTGCTGGATGAAGTATGGGGGTTTGAATATTACGGCGACAGCCGCACGGTGGACGTGCACGTCAAACGTCTGCGTGAAAAACTGGACGGTGTTTCCGAAGAATGGACTCTCAAAACCGTGTGGGGCGTCGGGTATAAGTTTGAGGTAAAACAAAACCATGTTTAAAAGCGTGTTTTCTAAATACTTCACCGTGATCGCCGCCGTTATCTTGTGTGCTTTCGTTTCGCTGGCAGGCGTACAGACCCTGTTTGCCAGGCGCTATTGGTTGCGGGATAAAGAAGAATTGCTGGCAAATCACGCCGCCAACATCGCCGGATTTGTTGCCGAAAATTCATTTGAAGCGTTCCCCGATGCGTCGGGGTCTTCGTATTATATTCCCGCCGCCATGACCCCCACGTTAGCGCGGTTGGCGGAAGCTTTTGACGGCAACGCGATCGTGGTGGATACAGAATTCCGTGTCCTCTTGTGCTCGGACGGATTTTCCTGCAAACACATTGAAAAAGAACTTCCCCTGACGGTGCGCACCGCTCTGCGGAACGGTTCGCTTTTCGCCGTCAGCCGCTTGGGCGATTTTTATAGCGAAGCGCATTATTGTTCCGGTACAGCACTCACCAAAAACGGTACTGCTATTGGGTATGTGTTGGTCACCTCTCCCGCCACGGAACTGTTTAATTATATCATTGAATACATTCAGATCTTCCTGATATCCGGTTTATCGATCCTGATCGTTGCCTTTATCGTGTTGTATTTAATGACGTACCGCTTGGTGCGTCCCCTTCGCCAGATGGCGGTTGCCACGCGTCGGTTCAGTCAAGGCGATTTTTCGTACCGTATTCAGGTGCGCGGAAAAGACGAAGTCGCGGAACTTGCCGCGGCACTCAACGGTATGGCAACCGCGTTATCCTCCGCCGAGTCCGCACGCCGCAATTTTGTGGGCAATGTATCACATGAGTTGCGCACGCCGATGACCACCATCTCCGGTTTTATTGACGGTATTCTGGACGGGACCATTCCGCCGGAACGGCAAGCGGAATATTTGCACGTTGTGTCGGCTGAAACCAAACGGTTATCCCGTCTGGTCAAATCCATGTTGGACCTGTCCCGTATCGACAGCGGACAACTGAAACTGTCCCCCACCACCTTTGATCTGACGGCGCTCACCTGTAACACGCTGGTGTTGTTTGAAAACCGCATTGAAGAAAAACAACTGGCGATCGAAGGGATCGATACGTGCTCTCCGCAATTTGTCACGGCGGACTATGATCTACTGCAGCAGGTTGTGTATAATTTACTGGATAATGCCGTAAAATTTACAAAGGAAAACGGTAAGATCCGTTTGTTGATCTTCCGCCAGGAAGACCGCACGTACTGTATAATACGCAATACCGGTGCCGGCATCCCCGCAACCGAATTGCCGCATATCTTTGATCGATTTTATAAAAGTGACCGCTCCCGCAGTCTGGATAAGGCCGGTACCGGTCTGGGACTGTACATCGTCAAAACATTGATCGATCTGCACCACGGTGAGATCACGGTGGCATCTCGCGAAAATGAATATTGTGAATTCTCGTTCTGGTTACCCGATGTACCGAACGATCATTCACACAAAACGTAACAAATGTTCAACAAATCGACACAATCGCACAGTATAATCCAAGCATAACACTGGCAAAGAAAGGTGTGATTCCTTTATGGATGAATGGTATCAATCCCCCTCGGAGCAACCCACCCCCGAACAACCCGTAACGCCGCCTCCCGCCGAACCGGTCGCACAACCGACCGAACCGTCGGAAGTACCGCAAGCGCCTCAAACACCGTACGATCCGTACGGTTGGAATACCGCGCCGTCGTATACCCCGTCGGCAGAACCGCCCAAGGCAGAACCGGAACCGTCCCCAACACCGACTTCGTACGGTTGGGTGCCGCCATCACCTCCTCAGAAACCGAAACGCAACGGCACCAAGGTCGCTCTTGCCGTTGTCAGCGGGTTGTGCGCGGTAATCATCATTGCCTTATCCGGTGCTGTTGTCTTGTTATACCGCAACGGCGGCCGTCTGTTCCCCGAAACAAACGGTGCAGAGAACCCCTCCACCAACGTGCAGGCACCCACGTTGCAGATCACCGAACTGGATGAAGAGGCCGAAGGGCTCAGCACGACCGAGATCGTGGATCGCAACATTAACAGCGCCGTACTGTTGACCATGTATCAGAACACCACTAGCGGCGGTTTCCCGTTCGGTCAAACCACCGATCAAATGGAACCCGCAGGTTTTGCAAGCGGCATCGTCATGTCGGCGGATGGCTATATCATCACCAACTGGCATTGCGTTGTCAACGAAACCACCGACACGGAATTCCCCCGCATCGATGTCAAAACGTATGACGGAACAGTGTATGAAAACGCGGAGATCATCGGTCACGATTCCTCCACCGACCTCGCCGTTATCAAGGTGGATGCCACCGATTTAAAACCGGCGGAATTCGGCGATTCCACACAGTTGAAAATGGGTAACAAGGTCGTGGCGCTCGGCAACTCAGGCGGTCTCGGGTGGTCCACCACACAAGGCATCGTATCGGGTCTTGCCCGCGACGTGTACGAGGACACCGGTTACGCCATCAAATGCCTGCAGATCGATGCCGCAATCAACCCCGGCAACTCGGGCGGCCCTCTGTTCAATGCCGCCGGCCAGGTCATTGCGGTCAACTCCGCCAAGATCGTGGCGTCCGGTTATGAGGGGATCGGTTTTGCGATCCCGATCAACGAAGCCAAAGTCATCATCGACAATATCTTGGCAAACGGTTACGTCACGGGGCGCGTGGCACTCGGCATCACGGGTCAGACGTATACCGATTCGTATTACGAAGGCTTTTTGATCTATACGATCGAAGATTACTCACCGCTGAAGAATACCGAAGTAAAGCGCGGGGATCTCATTGTGAAGATCAACGATACCGAAGTGTCCGACTATGCGGATCTGCGATCCGCACTCGCCAAGCATAAAGTCGGTGACACCGTCACCCTGACCTTACTTCGCTCGGCAAACCGCGAAGTAAAAGAATTCACCGTTTCGGTGCAACTGACCGAAGAACGGAGATAAGAAAAAAGAGCAATGGTTTCCGCCATTGCTCTTTTTTTGTGAAAATCCTTGCACGCACCAATACTTTGTGATATACTCATCTGTGATATTGAAATACGAGGAGATTTTAGTATGTCCGGACATTCCAAATGGAATAACATTAAACGCAAAAAAGAAAAGACTGATGGCCAGAAAGCCAAGATCTTCACCAAAATGGGCCGTGAGATCGCAGTAGCGGTCAAGGAGGGCGGCAGTGCCGACCCCGCATCCAACTCCAAACTCAAGGATGCCATCGCCAAAGCCAAAGCCAACAATGTGCCCAACGATAACATTGACCGCATCATCAAAAAAGCGGCAGGTGACGGCAATGCCGATAACTATGAAGCGTTGCAGTATGAGGGCTACGGTCCCTGCGGTATCGCGGTTATTGTGGAAACCTTGACCGATAACCGTAACCGTACTGCTGCCGATATCCGCCATTATTTTGATAAATTCGGCGGCAACCTCGGTCAGACGGGTTGCGTCAGTTTCATGTTTAACCAAAAAGGTATTCTCGCCATTGAAGCCGAAGATTTGGACGAGGATAAAGTCATGGAAGATGCTCTGGAAGCCGGTGCATCGGATTTCGCTGCTGACGAGGACGTGTTTGAGATCACCACCGAACCGGAGGATTTCTCCGCCGTGCGTGACGATCTGGAAGCCAAAGGGTATGCCTTTGTTTCCGCTGAGTTGCAGATGATCCCCGACGTGTACAGCGAGATTGCCGATGAAGAAGCCGTGATCAAGATGGAAAAACTGTTGGATGCCCTGGAAGATAATGACGACGTGCAAAACGTCTGGCATAACTGGGAACGCCCCGACGAAGACGAATAATAAAACTAAAGGCGGTGAGCAAATGCTCACCGCCTTTAGTTTTATCTGTGCTTTTTTAATACATCGTATAGCCGACCGGAGGGCAATCCCATCACGGTATAAAAGTCACCGCTTATACCGCGGATAAACCGAATACCCTTACCCTGAATGGCGTAAGCACCTGCCTTGTCCATGGGTTCTTTACTTGCCACGTACTCCGCAATTTCCGCCTCACTCATCGGCATAAAGGTCACAGCGGCACTGTCAGCAAACCCTTCACTGCGCTCGCCGTCACAGATCCACACCGCGGTAATGACACGGTGTTCATTCCCCGCAAGACGGCGTAACATGTCTTTGGCGTGTTCTTCGTTTTGCGGTTTGCCCAAAACGGTATCCCCCACCGCCACCACGGTATCCGCACCGATCACCACGGCGTGCGGGTGTTTGGCGGCAATCTCTTCCGCTTTTCCCCGCGCCACGCGCAACACCGCTTCTTCGAGTGGGAGCTTCGGATCCATCGGCAGTTCCGTTTGCGTCGGTTCCACCGTATAGGTCAGCCCCAATAAATCACAGATCTCACGGCGGCGCGGCGATGCCGATGCTAAAATGATGTCAGGCATTGTAAAACCTCCCGATATTCCTCTTCGGTCAACAAGACATTCAACACCTCGATCAACCGATTGGCAGACAGATGTTGCGGCAGTTCCAGCCGCTTGAGAAGTGCCGCGCGCAGACGTGCACTTTCCGCCCGTCCCGATAATCCGTCTTCATACAACCGTGCTTTGGTCAGATATGGGGTTACCCGTTTGGCATTGTGTCCCACACGGGTGGCGCCGGCACGTTCCAATGCTTGCCACACGATCGCGCCGTCCACGCCTTCCACACCGAGGAGGCCTTCTTTGGAAGGCTCTTTTTTTCGCCGTTCTTTCCCGGTGATCTCCGGGATATAGGCGTGCTTGACACGGTCGGGCGGCAACGCGCCGCTGATACGGTCACGAATGACAAACCCCGCGGAATCGCTGTCCGTTAACACGATGAGTCCCTGCTTTTCCGCTAACCGCCGTAACAGATCCATCTTCTCAGGTTGCCGAAAAATGCCGAAACCATCCGTTTCGACAATGGTGGCATCCACCACACTGCGCAAACGGATGGCATCGTATTTCCCTTCGACCACGATTGCCTCGATGATCGAAATCATGCGTCAACTCTCCCTAATTTTGCTGTCACGATCAATTTCGCCGCCACTTCTTCCAGGACGGTACGTTTGTCCGCCGATGATGATTTTAAGCGGCGGTCTGCCTGCGCCAAGATATCCAGACTCTCACGCAGCGATTCCAGTGACAGTTTACTGCAATCCCGTGCCGCATACTTTAAGCGGAACGTCTTGCCCTTATAATCGAATTCTTCCACCAACGTTTCGGCTTGTCGGCCGCCGATCGCCGCCACCTTGGCGCGGTACATATCGGTATAAGCGCCCGACAGCGCCGCCAGAATGGAGATCGGTTCCGCTTTGCACGTAAACAAGCGATGTAAAATGGTGTAAGCCTTTTCATAATGGTTTTGTAAGATCGCGTTGGACAACTCATACGCCTGAGCATTGAGGTTCTTGGTGGCAACCTGCTCCAAGATCTCAAACGTGATCTCACCGTTTCCGGCAAGCGCACACAGTTTGTCCAACTCATTGAGCAGTAAGTTAAGGTCATTACCGCTCTGTTCCACCAACCGTTTGGCGGTTTCGGGACGCATGAGCGCTCCGCGGCGCCCCGCACCCGCGCACAAGATCCGCGCGATCTCATCGTTGCTTTTGCGCGGGAAGGCAATGCACAAACCGCCGTTTTTCTCAATTGCATCCGCAAACTGTTTCCATTTAGCGTTCATTTTGCCGTCTGCAAGCAAAGTGGTCATCCAAAAAATAAGCACCGTGTCTTCGGGCGCATCAGATACCAACGCAACAGCACGGTCGAATAGTGCCGCCACGGTAACATCGCAGTTGCTGACTGTCACACACTTTTTATCCGCCATCAGCGGCATGGCTTCCGCCGCGGCTTCCACCGCGTCAAACGAACTTTCCTGCCCGTCAAACCGCTGATAGTTAAATACACTGAGTTCATCGTTTTGTCGCACACCGGATTTTTTGACCAACTGTTCCAGATAGTGCATGGTCAGATAACTCTCTTCCCCATACAGCAAATAGACGCGTTTGACCTCTTCTTCTTTCAGGTGCTTTTTGAGTTCCTGTTCCGAGATCGGCATGCCTTTCATCTCCTCAAACGTGTATTACCAAAACCATTTTCCGTCACGATATACAAGCGAACCGCTACCCTCAGGTACCGCAAGCGGTCCGTCCTGTGTCATCACCACAGTCGGCGTTTTCCCCACGCCGCATATCACATCCGCCGCGCAACAAGACGCGATCGGTTCTGTGCCACAAAATACTACCGTATGTTCATTCCATGTAACGGTAACGTGATCACCGCACCGCTTGACAGTGAGCGTATTTCCCAGCGTCACCGCGCCGTCATCCAGCGAGTATCCGCTAAGCGGCGGTTGCCACGGCAACGAACTGTACAGCACGTGTGTACGTTCCGTAAGGTACGCATCCAGAATGAGCGGAACGTGCGAAACCGCCGGTTCTTTCCCGCCGATGATACACAACACGTCCACGTGTGTGATCGCATGTTCCTGCAACACGTCCCGCAAACGGTACAGCGGTTGTTCGCTGGTGGGTGCCGTAACAAGTACCGTACTGCCGCGGTACGTTGCCACCACCGCCAGATTTTTCGACGATACGCTGTCAATTTCCAATGACTCATACCGTGCGCCGCGATGAAGCAAAATTCCCGCGCACAAGATCACCGCACAGACGCCCGCAAGTGCGGCGCGGCCGTGTCCGTCCAACACGCGGCGGCCCAACCACCACAGAAAATAGATACCTACTATCCATAATAACAGATAAGTGGCCTCAATGGCAACCGTTGCCAAGGAAAAAGTTGAAATTTTTTCGCAGATCCACAACAAATACCGACTGAGAACACCCGCAACCGCCATGAACGGTTGTGCCAACACGGTCAATCCCAACACAGCTGATACCGATGCCAGCAATCCGCTGATCAGCGCCGCTTCCGCCGGAATCGTTGTCAGCAGATTTGCCAGCACCGACACAAGCGATATCCGTCCAAAATAGATTGCCATGATCGGTACCGTGGTGATCGTCGCCGCCAAACTAACGGCTACCGCAGATGCACACGGCTTCCGTACCTTTTCAACAATGGGTGGCAAAGAACCGCGCATCAACACTGTTTGGATCGGGCGGGACCACCGCAACAATCCGTACGTCGCCGCAAAGGATAACAACAGTCCTACATCGTATGCCGCGAACGGATCGGGTAACAACAACAGTAACAGCGCCAACCCCAAAGAATTGCGGGTATCCGCCTCACGTTTCATGCCGTCACCCAGTAATACGACCAGACACAGTGTGCCCGCACGTACGACCGATGGACCAAATCCCACGACCGCCATAAACAAAAATAAAAAGAATGCGGCAATCATATTTCTGCCCAAACGCGGAACACGCAGGCGGCGCAACAACCACCGAAGCGCCTGCAACAACACCGTCATGTGCAATCCCGAAACAGAAAATAAATGAGATACACCGCATGCGCGAAACGCTTCGGTTGCCGTAGCCGACAATTCCTCGTCTGCTCCGTAACAAAGTCCCGCGATCACCGCGCCGATATCACCTTGCAATTGTTGTAACGGCACGTGTGCCAACGTTTGCCGCACGGTTTGAAAAACCGAAGGACGCACGGCATGATAGGTCAGTGTTTCGTAAAGCCGCTTCATATCTAAGCGCTCCACTTTCAGCCACACCCCGGAAGCGCGGCGCATGAGAAGCGACCACGTTGTGCCGTCTGTGTATGCCGTTACCGAAAACGTACTCGTAAAACGGTCGCCTGCCGAAAGCGATAATTCGGGATCCGAAGGATAGAATAACAGATTTGTACCGCTTGGCAACGCACCGTCTTCCACCGTCAACACCGTCCGGTGACCACTTTCCGTCACACAGACCGAAAGATCAATCGGTTTACCACAACATTCTTTTGACGGCTGTACCCGCCAAAACCACGTTCCGCAAAAGATCGCAACCGCGACAACCACCGCCGCTGCAATCATCGGAATCAACGGAATACGCCGTATCGACGGAATCAACAACGCCGTCAGCAAAACGGCACCGCCGATCACCATACAAGCGATCCACCACAGTGCAGACAACCACGGACAAATCAAGAATACAGATAAGCATGTGAGCCCGACTATCCAGCACGGGCGCCATACGCACGATATCATGATTTCTTTTTCGCGTACTCCTTCATGCGTTGTTCTTTGGACAAAATGCGTTTGCGCAACCGAATACTTTCGGGCGTAACCTCCACTAACTCATCGTCGTTAATAAATTCCAGCGACTGTTCCAGTGACAACACCGTCGGCGGCGTTAAGCGCAACGCTTCATCCGATCCGGCAGCACGCATGTTGGTCACGTGTTTTTTCTTACACACGTTCACCGCAATATCGTCACTCTTCGGCGATTGACCGATGATCATGCCCTCATACACCTGCACAGACGGTCCCACAAACAACGTGCCGCGATCCTGCGCATTGAACAGACCGTAACTGCTGGTTTCACCCGTTTCAAATACCACAAGAGAGCCCTGCACACGTTGCGGAATATCACCTTTATACGGCTCGTATCCGTCAAAGATACTGTTCATGATACCGTTGCCGTTGGTATCGGTCAAGAACTGTTGCCGATACCCCATCAACCCGCGTGACGGAATACGAAATTCCAGATGCGTGGCACCCGTATCACGCGTGCCCATGTTGAGCAGTTCCGCTTTGCGGGAACCGAGCTTTTCCATGACTGCGCCGACATAGTGTTCCGGCACTTCGATCATGAGCAGTTCCATCGGTTCCAGTAATGCACCGTTTTCATCGTGCTTATAAATTACCTGCGGGCGGCTCACAGCAAACTCATATCCCTGCCGCCGCATGGTTTCAATGAGGATGGACAGATGCAACTCACCGCGTCCCGACACCTCAAAGGCATCGGTAGAATCCGTTTCACGCACCCGCATACTCACGTTTGTTTCCACTTCTTTAAATAAGCGGTCACGCAGATTGCGCGACGTCACGAATTTACCTTCCCGTCCCGCAAACGGACTGTTATTCACCATAAATACCATCGAAATAGTCGGCTCATCAATACGAACAAACGGACGCGCTTCCACGTGTTCCGGATCACAAGCCGTTTCGCCGATGTTCAGATCGGCAATGCCCGTCACCGCGATCAGATCACCCAGCTGAGCGGTATCGTGTTCTACACGGCGCAACCCTTCAAACTGATACAACTTACCGATACGGGCATTGACTGTCGTCCCATCGGTTTTACACAACGTGACGGCCTGTCCGTTTTTCACGCGCCCGCGCTCCACACGTCCCACACCGATCCGACCGACATAATCGTCATAATCGATGTTGGAAAACAAGATCTGCAACGGTCCGTCCATATCCCCTTCGGGAGCCGGTACGTGTTGTAAAATTGCTTCAAAAAGCGGTTGCATATTGCCATCGCGCACATTCGGATCGAGCGAAGAATACCCGTCACGTCCCGAAGCATACACCACCGGGAAATCCAACTGATCCTCATCAGCACCCAGTTCGATGAACAGATCCAACAGTTCATCGATCACCTCGGCAGGGCGAGCACCGTCGCGGTCGATCTTGTTGATCACCACTACGGGACGTTTGCCGAGACCCAATGCCTTTTTGAGCACAAACCGTGTTTGCGGCATACACCCCTCAAACGCGTCCACCAACAGCAGTACACCGTCCACCATCATGAGGATACGCTCCACTTCACCGCCGAAATCCGCGTGACCGGGAGTATCCACAATGTTGATCTTGGTACCGTTGTACATCACGGCGGTGTTTTTGGACAGAATCGTAATACCGCGTTCACGTTCCAGATCGTTGGAGTCCATCACGCGTTCTGACACCTGCTCATTTTCGCGGAAAATACGGCTTTGGCGGAGCAACTGATCCACCAAGGTGGTCTTACCGTGATCGACGTGTGCGATGATCGCAATGTTGCGTAAATTTTCTCGAGTTCCCATACTTTCGCTTCCCTTATTTTATCTTTTCAAACCGCGGCATGACCTTTCCGTCACGCTCCACGGTATCTGTGAACATATTCAGCGGGCGTATCCATACCGCGCCCTCACCGTACAGAGCCTTGTATACCACAAGTTCCTCTTCGGTTTCGCTGTGTCGGCCAACCGCCAACACTTCGTATTCATTTCCTTTAAAATGGCGATATCGCTCGCCGCTATGTACTGCCATACCGCACCTCATCAGAAGAATTTCATCGGGTTGACCGTACGACCGTTATACCGTATCTCAAAATGCAGATGCGGTGCCGTACTGCGCCCCGTGTTTCCGACCGCCGCGATCCGTTGTCCTTGCGTGACCTTTTCGCCCGCTTTGACAAACAGTTCGTTACAATGTGCGTACAAGGTCTGATATCCACCGCCGTGATCGATCACGATGTACTTTCCGTATGACCAGTACGAGGTTCCTTTCGGGTCTTCTGCGATAACCACCGTTCCGCCGTCCGCCGCCAGGATCCCCTCACCGGTCATATCCCGACTCCAGATATCCAAACCGCCGTGTTTACCGGAGTGACCGCCGAAGTATTGCGATACAAACCGCGTGGTCTCCACCGGCCACACAAATCGACCGGTCGCGTTGCCGCCGCCGGAAGAGTACTGGTCTTTGGTTTTGGTGCCGTACGCCACCACCTGCGTGATCGGTTCCCGTATCACCTCGGTGGACACGATCGTACCGGATAACTGCTGTCCGTCCAGATACGTCACTTCGGCGGTGACACGACTGACACCGTTCACGCCTTTGACACGTACGCGCTCGTACCCCTCGTTCTTGGACGCGTCTGCCACACGTTCGATCGTGAAGGGTACTTCCATCTCGTACTGCTCTGTACCGGAGATCAGTACACGCACGTGGGAATCCCCCGTTTTCAAAGATTCCGCCAACGTTTCATCGGACAACAACCGCGCGATCGGATATCGCCCGTCCACCAGTTGCACATCCTCAAAGAAAGATGCTTGTGTATCGGGATGTTCCGCGCGATTCTCTTCCAGAATATTCTGTAACACACGTTGTGCCTGAGAACGGTTCGTGACCGCACCGCGAAAAATCCCATCCACGTACACACCGCACGCATCGGCGAGTACCGCCGCAGTCGTTCCCAATAAACGGTCACAGATAGCCTCTTTTGTCAGTAGGCTTGCCTGCGGAATCATATGCAACGAAACATCCGGTGTTGCAACCGCTTCCAACGTCACGTTGGTGGATTCCAACCGCTCGTTTGCCATCGCGATTCCGGCGTACAGTTCCGCTTCCTCAGACACATAACCCCATACGTCACCGTCAGCATCGGTTAACGCCAATGCAAACGAGATCTCACTCCAATACCGCAACGTTGCCTGTAAAACGAACACTGCCACTGCCACAAACGCCACCGTGGCAACACCCGTAACAATGTGCCGATAGCGGGAGAGCGCTTGCATCGGCAACTGCACCAGTTGCCGTAACACACAAAGCGGCCCGCCTTTGGCGGCATCCCGCATCCGCCGGGCCGCTTGCACAAAATACCCGCCGAACGTTCTCAGTTTGGCACGCAACGTGCGGCCGCGATGTGCCGTCAAAAACGCCGATATCCGCCGTAACAATACCCACAGCGGCGAAAACAGCAACGTCAGCAATCGCCCGAAACGATGTACGAGCCGCAACGTCTGCACGCCTGTATAGTATGAAATACGATACCATTCGCTCAAGGCGATCGCCTCCTTTCCGTCAAAACCGTTTTATCAAAGCACGGTTTTTAAGAATTGTCCCGTGTAAGACTCCGACACGGCAGCCACCTCTTCGGGTGTGCCTGCGGCAACCAACGTACCGCCGCGGTTACCGCCTTCCGGCCCCAGGTCGATCAAATAATCGGCACATTTGATCACATCCAGATTGTGCTCGATCACGATCACGGTATTTCCACCGTCCACCAACGTCTGCAACACCCGAATAAGTTGTGCCACGTCTGCGGTGTGCAAGCCGGTGGTCGGTTCGTCCAAAATATACACGGTGCGTCCGGTTGCCCGTTTTGCGAGCTCGGTTGCCAATTTTACGCGCTGTGCTTCACCGCCGGACAGCGTGGTTGCCGGTTGTCCCAACTTGACATACCCCAACCCAACGTCCACCAGCGTCTGCAACTTGCGGGCGATCTTCGGCACACTGCCAAAGAACTCCACCGCTTCTTCCGCAGTCATTTCCAACACTTCGTGAATGTTTTTGCCTTTATACCGCACTTCCAGCGTTTCACGGTTATACCGTTGCCCGTGACACACTTCACACGGTACGTAAATATCCGGTAAAAAGTGCATTTCGATTTTTAAGATACCGTCACCCTGGCATGCCTCGCATCGGCCACCTTTCACGTTAAAGGAAAACCGACCTGCAGAATACCCGCGTATTTTGGCATCCGTTGTGGACGCATACAACTCGCGGATATCGTTGAACACACCCGTGTACGTTGCCGGATTGGACCGCGGCGTACGTCCGATCGGCGCTTGATCGATATCGATCACCTTGTCCAGATGCTCGGTTCCTTCCATACGTGCATGTTTACCCGCTCGCGTGTGTGCGCGGTTGAGTTCTTTCGCCAACTTTTTATACAAGATCTCGTTCACCAGCGACGATTTGCCCGAACCGGACACGCCGGTCACACAGTTAAACGCCCCCAGTTTAAACGAAACGTCAATGTTCTTCAAATTGTTTTCGGCGGCACCGATCACCCGCAATTCTTTGCCGTTACCCTCACGGCGTTTTTCGGGAACCGGAATACGGCGTTTCCCGCTGAGATACTGACCCGTGATCGACCGTTCGCACGCACACACTTCTTCAGGTGTGCCCGAACAGACCACCTCACCGCCGTGTACACCGGCACCCGGACCGATATCCACGATCCAGTCCGCCGCACGCATGGTGTCTTCATCGTGTTCCACCACAATGAGCGTGTTGCCCACGTCACGTAACCGACGCAACGTTTCCAGCAATTTCTGATTATCCCGTTGATGCAGTCCGATACTCGGCTCATCCAGAATATACAAAACACCCATCAGTGAAGAGCCGATCTGCGTTGCCAAACGGATGCGCTGACTCTCACCGCCCGACAGTGTCCCCGCCGAGCGCGACAAAGTCAGATATTCCAATCCCACACTGTTTAAAAATCCCAACCGTTCACGGATCTCTTTGAGAATACGGTCGGCAATCAGGTGTTCCCGCTCGGTCAGTGAGGCATACAGGTCCTCCATAAAGAGGAGCATCTCGGTCACCGATTTATCACACAGGTCGGCAATGTTGACATCGCCCACCGTGACCGCCAGACTTTCCGGCTTTAACCGTTTGCCGTGGCAATCGGGACACGGCACTTTACTCATAAAGCCCTCGATCTCATTGCGCACCCAATCGCTGTTGGTTTCACGGTGCCGTCTGGCTAAGTTGTTGACGATCCCCTCAAACGAGGTAAAATACTCACCCGTCCCGTAACCGGTCTTGCGCACCATGCGGATCTTTTCACCGTTGTTGCCGTATAACAGTAAATCTTGAATAGTCTTTGGTAATTCCTCATACGGCGTATCCACCGAAAATCCGTAATGCGCCGCCAGCCCGTCATAATACATCTGCGCAATGGTGCCGATATCGTTGTACCCCCATCCGCTTGCCGTGATCGCACCTTCACGGATGGACAGTTTCGGATCGCTTACCACCAACTGCGGATCGATCGACATAAAAATACCGATACCCGTACATTTGGGACACGCACCGAACGGATTGTTAAATGAAAACATGCGGGGTTTCAGTTCTTCCATGCTGAACCCGTGATCGGGGCAGGCGTAATTGAGTGAGAAAAGCATATCCTCACCGCCGGGGATGTTGACACACAGCAACCCCTCGGACAACGCCGTGGCGGTTTCAATGGAATCCGCCATGCGTGTGCGCACCTCGGGATTCACCACCAAACGGTCCACCACGATCTCAATGGTGTGTTTTTTATTCTTTTCCGGTTTGATCTCCTCGGCTAAATCGTAGATCTCGCCATCCACGCGTACACGCACGTAGCCCTCTTTGCGCGCTTTCTCAAATTCTTTTTGGTATTCGCCTTTTTTACCGCGGGCAATGGGAGCGAGCAACTGCAACCGCGTACCCTCGCCCAATGCCATCAAACGGTCCACGATCTCATCCACGGTCTGTTGACGGATCTCGCGACCGCATTTGGGGCAATGCGGCACACCGATACGCGCATACAACAAGCGCAGATAATCGTAGATCTCGGTCACGGTACCCACCGTTGACCGCGGGTTCTGCGACGTGGTCTTTTGATCGATGGAAATGGCAGGCGACAACCCGTCAATGGAATCCACGTCCGGTTTTTCCATCTGTCCCAAAAACATCCGCGCATACGAAGATAAACTCTCCATATACCGCCGCTGTCCCTCGGCATAGATGGTATCAAATGCCAACGACGATTTGCCCGATCCCGACAAGCCGGTGAATACCACCAGTTTGTCACGCGGGATGGTCACGTCAACGTTTTTTAAGTTGTGTTCGCGGGCGCCTTTGACGACCAGCTTGTCCAACATAGCGGTTCCCTCTTTACTGTTTTCTCAGTTTCTCAATTTCATCGCGTAACCAAGCGGCATGCTCAAACTCCAACAACTTGGCGGCATGGCGCATCTCACGCGTTAACTGCTCAATGCGTTGTTCTCGCTCCTGCCGCGTCAACTTGCGGCCTTTTTCATTGCGCGCCACATCCGTTTTCGGCGTGATCTGTAAAATATCCTGCACGTTTTTAGTGATGGTGCGCGGTGTGATGCCGTGTTCTGCGTTGTACCGCATCTGAATCTCGCGGCGGCGGTTGGTTTCGGTGATAGCACGTTCCATGGACGGTGTCACCGCATCCGCATACATAATGACCTGACCGTTTGCGTTACGTGCGGCACGGCCGATGGTCTGAATCAGCGACGTGTCCGAACGCAGGAACCCTTCTTTATCCGCATCCAGAATCGCCACCAGCGATACCTCGGGAATATCCAAGCCTTCTCTGAGCAGGTTGATACCCACCAGCACGTCAAATTCACCCAGCCGCAGATCGCGGATGATCTCCATACGTTCCATGGTATCAATATCGTGGTGCATATACCGCACACGCACACCCACGTTTTCCAGATACGTGGTCAGATCTTCCGCCATCTTTTTGGTAAGGGTTGTCACGAGTACCCGCTCCGACCGATCGGTACGCAAACGGATCTCGTCCAACAGATCGTCGATCTGCCCATCCACCGGTTTCACCGTCACTTCGGGATCCACCAAACCGGTGGGGCGGATCACCTGTTCCACCGGCACACCGCCACGGTTGCGTTCCAACTCACCCGGTGTGGCACTCACAAAGATCGCTTGATTGATGTGATCATAAAATTCATCAAAATTCAGCGGTCGGTTATCGTAAGCACTCGGCAACCGAAACCCATATTCCACCAAACTGGTTTTACGCGCGCGGTCACCGCCGAACATGCCGCGCACCTGCGGCAACGTCACGTGCGATTCGTCCACAAATAATAAAAAGTCATCGGGGAAATAGTCTAAAAGTGTGAACGGTTGCGAACCGGGGGCGCGTCCCGATAAAATACGCGAATAGTTTTCAATGCCTTTGCACATGCCGATCTCGCGCAACATCTCAATATCGTACCGTGTACGTTGCAACAACCGCTGTGCCTCCAGCAACTTGTTTTCCGCTTTAAATTCCGTCAAGCGCTCATCCAGTTCGCGCTCGATCTCGGCAATCGCCACTTCCATCTTGTCCGGCGGCACAATGTAATGCGAGGCGGGATAGATGCCAATGTGTCCCAACTGTCCTTTGAGTTCTCCCGTGAGCGGATTGATCTCGCTGATGCGGTCGATCTCATCACCAAAGAATTCCACGCGGATCACCGAATCGTGCGAATAAGCGGGGAAGATCTCCACCACGTCGCCGCGCACGCGGAACTTGTTGCGCACAAAATTGATGTCATTGCGCTCATATTGCAGATCCACCAACTTTGCCAGTAGATCATCCCGTTTTTTCACCATACCGGGTCTGAGCGAAATGATCATGTTGCGGTAATCGATCGGACTGCCCAAACTGTAAATGCAGGACACACTCGCCACAATGATCACGTCCCGCCGTTCCGACAACGCGCAGGTCGCCGAATGGCGCAGTTTATCGATCTCATCGTTGATAGCGGAATCTTTTTCAATATACGTATCCGTGGACGGAATATACGCCTCCGGCTGATAATAGTCGTAATAGGAAACAAAATATTCCACCGCATTTTCGGGGAAGAATTCTTTGAACTCTGAGCACAATTGTGCGGCAAGCGTTTTGTTATGAGCGAGAACCAGTGTCGGTTTATTCACGTTGGCGATCACGTTTGCCATGGTAAACGTCTTGCCCGAACCCGTAACACCAAGCAAAACCTGCTCTTTTTTACCGTCCAGAACACCCTGCGACAATTTCTCGATCGCCTGCGGTTGATCACCGGTCGGCTGATACGGTGAATGTAAAATAAACGTATCCGGCACTCATCTCACTCCTTTCTGTTTTATGATTTTTCGCCTTTTTATTTCAGCGCCATTTCTGTAATCGGCAAATTGCTTTTCCCGATTGCCTTTATAACCAATGCCAACACATCCGCGTTGCAGTTGCCAAAATCAACGTGAACGTAAACCGCGTTTGATTTTTTCTTTTTTACGATGTCTGCGGCATCGGCAACACAATGAACGCCGTCTACGTGACATTTATTATATTTTGCAACATAATCTTCAATAATTTTCAAGGTGTCTGCAACCAGACTTTCATCAGGTTTACACTCATAACAAATTTCAAAAATAACATCAGGATAATCACACGCGATCTCCAAAGGAAAAGTCACCGATCGGCGAAGTCTTTTCATAAAACGCTCGGCAGATTTTTCGCAAACAATAGCATATTCTTTGGGGGACGGCATAAAATCCTCCCCCACCACAACAAACCGCGCAGTCGCGTTTAACAGTTCTTTTTCACAATCCGGTTCCGGCCATACGGTTTTGAAATCGCATGTTTCAAACGTGTCGTCAAAGTAATCAAAGCGCACCCGTCCTACCGGTGCCGCGCCACCCACAATTGCCTCATCCTTACGAGTCAGCCAACCGCTGAAATACTGTTGACCGCTTTGGCAACATACAGGACCCTTACAAGCAGAAAAATGCAATGTGTATTCGCCGGGCTCGTACAAATGTTTTTTCAAAGCATCGATAACCGCTTGCTTGGTTTGCTTTTCGCACATTTCATACCAACTCGGGTGAATCTCTCGGTTTAGGCCTTCGTTTTTCTTATATTGCAAACGGTATTCTTTCATAAACTCAACTCCTTTTTGCGTGTCATCCGCATGGCACGACTTCATAGCACAAAGTTAAGTCTTTCCCAAGCCGGTACAACCGGCAAGGCCTATTCTTTTCCCCTCAAAATATATCAGTATATTTTACCACAAATATTGCTTTATGTAAAGAAAAAGCACGCCTGACGGCGCGCTTTTTCTCTTTTTCCGAAAAATATTGTGTTTTCCCCTTTTATTTCCCATAAAACCGTGCTAAAATACGATGTGTATGTCAAAATACAGGAGGTCCGTCATGCTTGAACTGAAACACATCGGCTATTCGGTTTTCGACGGTGAAAAAACCATCGAGATCTTACATGATATCAACCTGACGATCGATGAACGCTTTGTGGCGATCACCGGTCCCAACGGCGGCGGTAAATCCACCCTCGCCAAAATCATTGCGGGTATTCTCACCCCCACGTCCGGTACCATTCTGTTGGACGGCGAGGATATTACGGAATTGTCCATCACCGAACGCGCCCAAAAAGGCATCAGTTTTGCGTTCCAGCAACCGGTGCGGTTCAAGGGAATCACAGTGCACGATCTGTTGTCCTTGGCTGCCGGCAAAAACATGTCGGTATCCGAAGCGTGTTCCTATCTTTCGGAAGTGGGACTGTGCGCCAAAGATTATATCAACCGTGAAGTCAACGCCAGTTTGTCGGGCGGCGAACTCAAGCGCATTGAGATCGCCACGGTGATGATCCGCGGCACCAAACTGTCGGTGTTTGACGAACCCGAAGCCGGCATCGATTTGTGGAGTTTCCAAAACCTCATTCAGGTATTTGAAAACATGGATAAAAAACTCGGCGGTTCCATCTTAATCATTTCGCACCAGGAACGCATCTTAAAAATTGCCGACATCATTGTGGTGGTGGCAAACGGTACGGTGACCGATACCGGCACGCCCGAGGAGATCCTGCCGAAAATGCTGGGACAAAACAACGGCCCGTGCAGTGCCTTGACCGATAAGTTGAAATGAGGAAAGTCGCCATGGATAAAATTGAAAAGACCTTGTTGGAAGCGGTTGCCGATCTGCACAACGTCCCCGAAGGCGCATACAACATCCGCGCCAACGGCGAACTGTCCGGCCGTGCCACCACCGCCAACATTGATATTGTGACCAAAACCGACAAATCGGGTATTGATATCCGCATCAAGCCCGGTACCAAAAACGAGAGTGTGCACATTCCCGTTATCATCAGCCAAAGCGGGCTCACCGAACTGGTGTACAACGATTTCTTTATCGGGGACGATGCCGACGTCACCATTGTGGCGGGTTGCGGCATTCACAACAGCGGTGACGATGAATCCCGCCACGACGGTGTGCACAGCTTCTTTGTGGGTAAAAACGCCCGCGTACGGTACGTGGAAAAGCATTACGGCGACGGTGACGGAAACGGCAAACGCGTCATGAATCCCCACACAGTCATTGTGTTGGAGGAAGGCGCTTCCATGGAACTGGAAACCACCCAGATCAAAGGTGTGGACTCCACCAGCCGCGTCACCAATGCCACCTTGGCAGACGGCGCCTCCCTGGTGATCCGCGAAAAACTGATGACACACGGTGACCAGTTTGCCGAAACCGATTTTACGGTGGACTTAAACGGTGAAGATTGCTCGGCAAACGTGATTTCCCGTTCGGTGGCAAAGGACCGTTCCAAACAACGCTTTTTGTCCCGCATTAACGGTAACAACCGTTGTGCCGGCCACACCGAATGTGATGCCATTTTGATGGACGATGCCAGCGTGTGCGCCATCCCCGAGATCACCGCCAATCATCTGGAAGCGAGCCTCATTCACGAAGCCGCCATCGGCAAGATCGCGGGTGAGCAGTTGACCAAGCTGATGACCTTGGGTCTAACCGAACAAGAAGCCGAAGAACAGATCGTCAACGGATTCTTAAAATAACAAACCTAAAAAACGGGAGAGGCGTTGCCTCTCCCGTTTTTTATTCTACGGTTATGCGGTCGCCCTTGTGCCACAAGCGATCCACACAAAATACTTCACCGTCCCACTCTCCCGTGATCGGTTCTCCGTTCACCGTCACCGTCGGACACGTTGCCGCACGCCACATCATCGGCGTATGCGCCGTATCGGCACACACGCAAGTCATCTGCCGATCAGATGCTGTCACATTGGTGATCGGCATATCAATGGCAGATAACAGTACCGGATAGGTCGGCAATCGGTCGGTACGTTTGATTTGAATGTCACCCATCGTCACATCGCTCGGTACTTGCAACGTACCGCCAATCTCACGCCCGTTGACAAACAGTGTGGCAAACGAGCCCTCGCCCGTTACGCAAAAATCAACCGTGCGATCTCCCATCGGCACACCGCGTACCGTTACGTCGGCATCGTCTTGTGCGGGCAGATAACACACGCCGCCGCGGTGGCGCAACAGTCCCGCCACGCCCGCGCGCAATGCTTCCATGTTTCCCGTTGCCGCAAAGGTCTGCCAATCGCACACCTGCGCCGCCGCGATCGCATATTTGGAAAAGTTGGTGGTTTCTTCCGCCACTTTCCAACGGTCGAACCGCTTCATGGTCTCGCCCATCACACGGTATACTTCCGCCATGTTATCAGCCATGCGTTGCACTTTCATTTCGTGACCGTTGTGCTGATTCATGTGCACGAATTTCCACCATTCCACCGGCATGGCACTGTCAAACGCCACCGCGCGGTGCCCCAGCGGATGCCACAACTCATGGGATTGATAATGCGCCAACTGCTCCACCATGTCCCGCATGAGATACATACCGTACGGATAGTCATACCCAAGTGTCAAAGAATTGTGGAACACGTCCACCGCCGCCGGTTTCAGATCACGATCGGCACCCGCGCGCAAATACCCAACCGCTTCATCAAAAAACACGCGGCGGAACCCTTGTTCAATACCCTCGATCACCTCGGTGGTCAACCGCACGATCTCCTCGTCACCGCGTTTGCATGCCTCGTTACGCACCACGCGGCACGCATTGTACCACAATCCGTTCACGTCAGGGGATAAAAACATTCCCGACAACCCCATTTGATGCGGACGGTCCACACCGGTGTTGCCTTTGCACAACAACAAACGGTACTGCGGTTCGGTCAACCGATACCCAAACCGAAAGATCTTACACAAAATCGGGTACAGATCGTCATCGTTGTCCGATATAACAAACGCACGCACCTCGTTCCATTGGGTGATGGCGTGCATCGCGGCAATCGGCGTGTTTTCCATCGCCGGCAACCGCAATAAATAGTCAATGGCACGTTTGGCATCGGCATACCGCCCATTCCAAAGCAGATCACGGACGGGATAGATCGCATCCCACAACGAGAAGAATCCGTATTTCCCAACCGACGCGCGCAACCCGATCCGCCCGTTTTCGGTGGGTCCCACCATCAAGGCATCCAGATATGCGGCGGATGCTTGGCAGAATGTTTCCGCGGCAGGCAACGCCTCACAGTGTACCCGAACGGCGGTATCTTCCGCCTCTTGTTGTGCCTGCAACTGCGCATCCCGCAAAGCGGTATATCCACTCAATCCCGCACGCAACTTTTCGATTGCCTCATCCTTGTCGTGCGCGATCGCCATCCCGACACGGATCGCCGCGCGGTCATCCCACGCCATGCGCAGTAACGTCACGTTGGGCGCTTCATCCCTCATGATCGGTGCATCCGCACCAACCGCCATTACGTACTGTGTCTGCCCGTACGGATACGCAATCTCGCCACGGTACAGAAGTACTTGATTGTGCTCATCGAATCCGTCTTCGACCCAGTTCACGGTCGCCGTACCGTTGAGTTCCGGCAGATCGACGTCCAGTTCCACACCGGCTTCCTTGTAATGATCGCCAATCTGTGTGGTGCCCTCTCCGCGGTGATGATCTTTGTGCGTCATCAGCGTATCGCAGAACAAGTGCGTGCGGTTCAAATACAGCAACAGATCCTGCCGTTTTTCAGACGCACACGTACACTCAAACAACACACGGTTATCGTCCAACAACACCGCATACGATTGCAACGCATCGCCGCCTTGCAGATACGATACCGTAAACCGTTGCTCGGTCGGGCGGTGCAACAACACTCTGCCATCACTTTCCTGCGTGTACAGTTGGATACCTGCCCCGTAGGTAGCGTGCCCGCTCTGCGTGGCAAAATCGCGCGAGAAGATGGGCATTTTCACCTCATCGGGGAACACTGTTCCCTTGTATGTATAACAATCGATCAGATCCAGTTGACAGATGCCGCCGTCGCTGTCGATCTCGGCACCCAATTCATGGTGACAAAAATACCGACACTCGTTTATGTCCCTCTCATCCACATGAAATAACATGGAAAATCCCCCTAAAATAGAGCAAACAAGCCCAAACCCTCTTTTTCAAAAGCGAGTTTGAGCCTGTATATTCGTTAAGCGGCTGATACCGCCAATACTTTGAATCCTGTGTCCGTTTTTTCCACGGTGTACCACTGGCTGTATTTTGCCATATCCACCGTCGGCTCGATCGCGTTACCGCGCACGTCATACTGCACGTCGGCATTTGCCACGTATGCAACCTGTACTTTGTACGTCTGTTTTTTCTGCGTGATCTTACCGATCACCGGCACGTAACCCGACGTATTAATGGAAATCGGCACATAATAACATGCATTATCCGCCTGATACTCCACCTCACCGATGGTGCGGTGTGTCGGCGCGGCATCCGCGCCAAACAAAAAGCGATACGATTCCTCGATCGTTGCTTGCGGCACGATCATACGATACAGTTTCTCCTCCACGGGATATGCACACACGTCATCTTTTTCCCGCAACTGACGGATACGCTCCGCCTCCGATACGCGGTACACCGCGGCAAGTAACAACGGATCGGCTTCCGCCGCCGTTTCTACTGATTCAAAATCCGACGGGCAAAACTGCATCACCGGATCCAAAAATGTGTACAATTCCTCGCGCAGTGCGGTATCGTCGTTTGCCTTAATGATCCCCTGTACGGCACCGACAATGACCGAAACCACGCCGATCGCCGCAAACAGCAACACCAAAAAGCCAAGCGGCGCGGCATACCGGATGCGCCGCTTTTGTTTGATACGCGCCACCGTGTCCGCGGGACTGCTTTTAATTTCTTCCGTTTGTTCCAAACGAATCTCTTCTTCACTCATATAAAACGCCTCCTTGTAAGGTGACATACCGGTCTTATACGAATATACGCGCTATAGCAATGGACTCTTTTTCTAACTGTCCTAACCCTAAAAACACCATTTCGGGATCGTACACACGCAAATACGTTGCCTGCGACGGGACCCCTTTGACACGTTCGGCAGCCAGCTCACCGCCGTTGCGGAACCGCGTTGCCTGCGCCGCCGTTACGGTGACGGCAGGATACACGGTAAATGCCGTGTCGATCGGCAAAATATACTCCGAAAGCGTGCCGTCTTCCGCCGCCGCGCGGCATTGTTCCTCTGTTAAGCAGGATCCCGTTCCATAGCCTGCGGCAACCGTTCGGCGCAGTCCGGACATCACCGCACCGCAACCGAGCATACGCCCCAGGTCATCACACAATGAGCGGATATACGTGCCTGCCGAGCAGTCACAAACCACGCGCAGAATACCCAGCTTTTCATCGTAGGCTTCCGTTTCCAACCGATGGATCGTAACGGTACGCGCCTCGCGTTCGATCTCCACACCTTTTCGTGCCAGTTCATATAACCGTACGCCGTCTTTTTTCAGTGCCGACATCATCGGCGGAATCTGGCAGATCTCACCGCGAAACGCGGGTAATGCCTGCTCGATTTCCGATAAGGACGGAAACGGTTTTCCGGTCTCGGTCACGGCACCCCAGATATCCAGCGTATCACTGGTTTTGCCGAACTGTATATCCGCCACGTATTGCTTATCGTGTGTGGGCAAAAACGGGATCGCGCGCGTTGCCTTGCCGAACATCAGCGGCAAGACGCCCGTCGCCATGGGATCGAGCGTCCCTGCGTGCCCGATCTTTTTCTCCCCCGTTAAACGGCGGAGCATGGCACAGCAGGCAAACGAGGTCATTTCCTGCGGCTTGTCCAGACATAAAATGCCGTCCATAAACCGCTCCTTACTGCGTAATGCGCGGTACTGCACGGTGAATGGCATCCCGCACCTGCGCAATGACTTCTTCTTGCGTACCCACAAGCGAGCAACCTGCCGCGCGGGCATGACCGCCGCCGCCGAGCAACGCACAAATTGCCGAAGCATCGGCGTGCGTGCCGGTACGGATACTGACTTTGTAACCGCCGTCTTTCTTCTCGCGCAACATCACGCCGACCCACACGCCCTCGATCTGACGTGTAAGCGGTGACAATCCTTCCATATCGTTTTCCGCAGCGCCGCTTTCGCGGATCATATCGGTGGTCACGCACATCACGGCGCACCGATCGTGATCGTAAAACGCAATGGACTGCAACGCTAATTTTTCCAGCAACATCCGCGCACGGGATTTGATATCAAACATCGCACGGTTGATCGCTTCCGTTTGCGCGCCCGCCTCAATCAGCGTTGCCGCCATACGGTGCGTGAGCGCCGACGTATTACTGTACTTAAAACAACCCGTGTCGGTCGCAATGCCGGTGTACAAACAATCGGCGATCACGTTATCAATCTCAACGCCCAACTGTTCAATCACCTGCAACATAATCATGGCGTTGGCACCCGCCGTGGCATCCAATAACAGATGCTTTTCGAACTCACGGTGTGAACCGTGATGATCGATGCACAGATCCACGTGATCGGCATACTCCTGCAACGAAGCACCGAGCAATACCCGATCCGCCACGTCTACCGCACAGATGAATTCCGGTTCAAATGTCCCTTGATCGGCAACGCCGAGCATGTATTCATATTTCTCCGGAATCACGTCGTGACACAGCACGCGGGCGGTTTTTCCCAGCCGTTGCAAGGCGTGGCACAACGCATAACCCGAACCGATGGTATCTCCATCGGGAAAATGATGGATCAAAATCAACACACGGTCAGCGGATTTCAGCATCGCCGCCGCTTGTTCAACGGTTACCTTACTCATCCGTTTTCTCCGTTTCCTGTCTTTGTGCTTCCAACTGTTGCAATTGTTCGGCAATATGCGAGCTGTACGCAATGGAATCATCCGCCACAAAACGCAATTCCGGTACATGACGCAGTTTCAGCGCCATACCCAATTCGCGCCGCATATAGCCGGCGGCAGAAGTCAACCCCTTAACGGCGGTTTTTGCCGCTTCAATGCCGTCCATGGAACTGATGTATACCGTTGCATACGACATATCCCGCGTTACGTCCGCCCGTACAATACTGATAAGGCCGGTCACGCGCGGATCTTTCACCGTCCGCAAAATGGCAGTCAGTTCCCGCATGATATCCTCACCGGTACGGTCCATCCGAAAGCTTCCCATACTGTCCCCTCCTTTCGCACGGCGATTTTTCGCCGCACTGTCAATCGCGATACTCTTCTATGATATAGGTTTCGTAAATATCGCCCTCTTGAATATCGGTAAATTTCTCCAGACCGATACCGCATTCATAACCTTGCGCCACTTCGCGCTGGTCGTCTTTGAAGCGTTTGAGGGAGATCATCTTATCATCACCGATGATGATACCGTCACGCACGATGCGCAACAAGTCGTTGCGGTACACCTTGCCGTCCAGCACGTAACAACCGGCAACCAGACCCACGCCGGTAATGCGGTATACCTGACGGACTTCGGCACGGCCGTGCAACACTTCGCGCGTTTTGGGCGCGAGCATACCTTTCATGGCAGCTTCAATTTCATCCAAGCAGTCATAAATGATGCGATACATACGCATATCCACTTCTGCCTGCTCCGCCGCGACCTGTGCGAGCGGTTCGGGACGGACGTTAAAGCCCACCACAATGGCTTTGGATGCCTGCGCGAGCATGATATCGCTTTCGCTGATGGCACCGACAGCACCGTGGATCACGCGCACGCGCACTTC
>JAFSIB010000147.1 GCA_017440005.1 Clostridia bacterium | reverse complement strand
TTTTTGTGGGTCCCACCGGCGTTGGTAAGACAGATCTGGTGAAAGTATTGGCGGCGCAGTTGTTCGATACGCCCGAAACCTTGATTCGATTGGATATGTCCGAGTTTATGGAAAAGCACGCCGTTTCGCGCATTATCGGTTCACCACCCGGTTACGTCGGGTACGATGAAGCGGGACAACTGACGGAAAAAGTGCGCCGCAAACCGTATTCGGTGATCTTGTTGGATGAGATCGAAAAAGCACATCCCGATGTTCTTAACGTCTTGTTACAGATATTGGATGAAGGTCGTGTGACGGACGCGCACGGACGTGTGGTGAATTTTGAAAACACCGTGATCGTGATGACATCCAATGCCGGCAGCCAGTTCCGCGATAATCTGATGGGCTTTGGTAAAACCGACGCAGAAGCCTCCCGTGATAAAGCCACCAAAGCGCTTGCGGAGTTCTTACGTCCTGAGTTCATCAGCCGTGTGGACGAGGTCGTGTATTTCGCACCGTTATCGAAAGAAAATTATGTAGAGATTGCGGCCTTGATGTTAACGGAACTTGTGGAACCGTTACGTGATCGCGGTATTGCACTCACCTGGACGGAAGACGTCCCTGCATATTTTGCGGAGAAAGCACACGGCGGCAAACGCGGTGCGCGTGATCTGCGGAACGCGATCCGCCGTGAAGCGGAAGACGTGATTGCATCCCGTATTGTGGAGCATTGCCGTGAAGGTCTTTCTGCTATCTCTTTCACCGCAAAGGACGGACAGTTGCACATCGATACCTTATAAGTTAAAAAGCCGATCGCTTCTGCGATCGGCTTTTTTGTCAGCGTGTCAGTTTCTTTTGCTTGAGTGCCATCTCGGTATTATAGATGGCTTGTACTGCCGCTTGATCGGCATGCACCACAATATACGTGTAGATAGCATCAAAGATGGCAAGTTGTGCAATGCGTGAGCTCATTGCCAAAATGGAGTGCTTGGTTTCATCCGACTGGGTAAACAAGGAAATATCTGCCGTTGCGGATAGGGGGGACGCGGCATAATTGGTGATACAAATGGTTTTGGCACCGCCGTTTTTGGCGATCTGTAAGGCTTCCACAATATCTTTGGACGTGCCGGAGTGTGAGATGCCGATTGCTACACTGTCGGCATCCATGTGCGAAGCGACGATTGCCTGCATGTGATTGTCGCAACACGCCTGTGCACGCAGACCCACGCGTAAGAATTTGTGCGCCGCGTCACCTGCAATTGCCGCGGAATTACCAAGACCGAAGACCACAATATGCTTTGCCTGCAGAATGGTTTGTGCCGCCAATTCCAGATCACTCATATCCAATACCGATTCCGTATTTTGCAACGCAATGAGAATATCGGAGATCCGTTTTTGAAAGATATCAAAGCACGTGTCGGTTGGCTCGATCTGACTGCCAATAGTGGAGATGGATCCCATCTCCGCGGCGATACCGATCTTCAGTGCCTGATATCCTTCAAATCCCAAACGGCGGGAAAATCGCACCACGGTGGCATCACCGCAGTTGCACCGTTCTGCCAGTTCACTGACAGTACTGTCAATGGTTTCTTGTGTATGATTTAAAATGTAATCCGCAATTTTACGTTCACCGGGTCCCATTTCATGATACAGGCGGTGAATACGATGCATGGTTGATTCCATTTGACACCTCTGAGTGAAATTTATTTTCATTATAGTACATGAATCGAGAAAAAATGTCAAGAAAATGAAACAAAATTTCGCATTTTACTTGTGTTTTGATGCTGTATATGATATGGTAAACTCATGATGTTGTGGCGTTTTTCGCCATGTTTTGAGGAGGGAGTATATGCTGGATTATAAGGTAAAGATCGGTCTTGTACCGATGCGGCGAAATGCGACGCCACGGCCTGCCAGAACGTTTTTGACGTGGGTATCGGCAGAGGAGCGCGGTCATCGCTTCGTTGAGTATATTGAAAAGCATTTTGCAAGTGACAAGGTATCGTTTGTGGATAGCAAGGGCCTTGGTTGTGCCGATCTGATTTTTGACGATGAGTCGGCAAAGGCGATCGTGGAACGTTTCCGTGAGGAAGATGTGGATGCGGTCATGATCATCAACTGTAACTTCGGCAACGAGGAAGCCGCGGCGGATATTGCAAAAGCGCTGGGAAAACCGCTGTTGTTGTGGGCACCGTTGGATGATGAGTATTATGAAGACGGTATGCGTCCGACCGACTCTCAGTGCGGTTTGTTCGGCGTATCGCGTCAGATGCAACGGTATCATATCCCGTTCTCGCATCTGCCGTGCTGTCGCGTGGAGTCGTCGGAGTTCCGCCGCGGATTTGACAGTTTTGTGCGTGTTGCCTGCATGGTGAAAAATTTCACGGGCCTTCGTATCGGTCAGGTGGGCATTCGTCCGTCACCGTTTTTCTCGGTCATTTGGAACGAGGGCGAGTTGATGGAACGGTTCGGCGTGCGCATCAAGCCGTTTAATCTGGCGGTATTGCAAGATAAATTCCATGCGGTCATGGAAAACTGCAAGGAAGAGATTGCAAAGCTGGAAGCGTATATCAATGCCAATTACCAAATGGATGATCTGACGCCCGCTTACGTTACACGGATGGCGGCGTTGGTAATTACATACAAACAGTTATTTGAGGAAAACGATCTGGACGTCATTTCAGCGGAATGTTGGACCGCGACACCGCAGTTATTTGACGGTTTGGCACCGTGTGCAGTGTACGGCATCCTCAATGATTTGGGGTATATCATCGCGTGTGAAAGTGATATGCACTGCGCACTTACGATGGTGCTTCTCAGTTGCGCATCGTTGGGCGAGGGCAAGCCGTTCCTCGGGGAGTTTACGGTGCGTCATCCGGAGAATATCAACGCCGAATTGCTGTGGCATTGCGGTCCGTTCCCGCTTTCATGCAAAGCTCCGGATTCCACGGCGCGCCTTGTCAATCAGCGCGAGTGGTTCCGCGTAAAAGACGGTGTGTACACCGTTGCCCGCCTGGATCAGGAAAGCGGTCAGTATATGATCCTGCCGCTCAGTTGCCATACCGTCCCGGGACCGCAAACACACGGTACGTATTTGTGGGGCGAATTTGACAATCTGCAGGCGGTTGAGGATCGCTTACTGGACGGTCCGTACATCCATCACTTCTGTGAGATCGCCGGAGATTACACCAAAGAACTGCGTGAGTTCTGCAAATATTTCCCGAATTTGAAAGTGGATACTACACTGGATAAATAACAAAAAAGGAGAAAAAGACATGCAATATCAAATGAACGAATTCCTGTTCGCCATGATCTTGACCGAGTTGGAAGATGCGGTGGGCAAGGAGAATTGCTCCACCCGTGCCATTGACAAAGTAACGCACAGTGTTGACTATTACTGGTTGTCCCGTATGTGGGCAGACCGCGGTTGCCGTATGCCGGAAGCCGATTTCATCGTGTGCCCGAAAGATGCAACCGAGGTTTCCAAAGTTGTCAAAATTGCCAACTATTACAAAATTCCCGTTACCACCTGGGGTGCCGGCGGCGGTACGCAGGGCGGCGCTATCCCGGTTTGCGGCGGTATCGTTCTGGATACCAAACGCATGAATCAGATCTATGAAGTAAACACCGAGGGCATGTACATTGAATGCGGCACCGGTGCGATCTATAAACACATTGAATGGGCGGCAAACGAAGTGGGTAAAGCGACCATGCACTATCCCTCTTCGTTGACCTGCTCAACGGTCGGCGGTTTCTTGGCACACCGCGGTATCGGTGTTTGCTCCACGAAATACGGCAAGATCGACGATATGGTATTGCAGATGGAAGTGGTACTGCCCAACGGCGATATTATCAACACCTGCTCGGCTCCGAAACATGCGGCAGGTCCTGACCTGAACCAGATCTTCATTGGTTCGGAAGGTACGCTTGGCGTTATTACCAAGGCGCAGATCCGCATTTTCGATCAACCCGAAGAACGCCGTTTCCGCGGCTTCTTGTTCCAGGATATGTCGGGTGCATTCAAAGCGTCGCGTGAATTGCTCCAGAAATTCAAACCCTCTGTTATGCGCTTGTATGACGAGGCGGAAACCGCATCGCTTATCAAAAAGATCGTCGGTGTGGAGCGCAAAGGCGCCTTCATGAACATCGCGTACGAAGGCGACCGCGATATGGTCGAAGTGGAGGAGAAGATCCTTCTCAAGACGTTTGCCAAATACGGTGCGGAAGACCTCGGCAGTGAATACGGCGAAAAATGGTGGGAAGAGAAGATCACGTTCTTCTATCCCGGCCACATGATGGATATTCCGCAGATGTTCGGTACGATGGACACGATCGCACCGTACGGCAAGATCGAAGAGATCTACTGGGCGATGAAAGAAGCCATCGAAACCAACTTCCCGCAGGCAAAATTCATTGCGCATTTCTCGCACTGGTATGAGTGGGGTGCCATGGTATACGACCGCTTCATTATTGAAGGTAAAGACGTTCCGCAAGATCCGGTTGAGGCGCTTCGTTTGCACCAGGCGGTCTGGACATGCGGCGTTCGCGCGGCATTGGCACACGGCGGTGTTGTTAATGATCACCACGGTGTCGGTATCAAACTCGGTCGCTTGATGAAAGAGCAATACGGTCCTGCTATGCAGGTGTTCGAGGGTCTTAAGAAAACGTTGGATCCCAACGGTATCATGAACCCGTTCAAACTGGGTCTGTAAAGGGGAGGAAAAGACAATGAATCTTTCGGAAAAATGCAAACAACATGTTGATTCCTGCCGTTTCTGCTGGATGTGCCATCACATCTGCCCGATCGGCAATGCCACGGGTCACGAGCGCAGCACACCTCGCGCACGTGCACTCGGTATTTCGCTTGTGAACCGTGAAGCGATCGAACTGGAAGAGATTATGGATAACGTTTACGAATGTGCCACTTGCGGTGCCTGCGTGAACGTTTGTGTGACCGGTTGGGATCCGGTCATGTTTGCCAAAGAAACCCGCTTGAAAGCGGCGTTGGAAGGCAAACTGCCGACCTATATCAATACGCTTGTGGACAACTGCCTGGATAGCGGCAACGCATACGGTGTCACGGAAATGAATGGCGATCTTCAGGCGGCAATCGCGGCGCACAGTGCGGCAACGGATACGTTGTTGTTTCTCGGCGCAGATGCCCGCTACATGGTGCCGGAACAAGCAATCAAAGCGATCAAGGTGCTGGAAAAAGCCGGCGTGCAATTCACGGTGTTGGCAGACGAACCTGCCAGCGGTTCACAGCTCGATTTCCTCATCGGTGCTGCGCAGGAAGTCAAAGATCAGATGACGGCGGCTGCCGCCGTTATGAACGGTTACAAAACGGTCGTTGTGTACGATCCGATCGATGCCAAAACCATCAAACGTACCTACAAAGAGTATGGCGTGGACGTGAATGCGAAGGCGGTAACCTTTACGTCGTTTGTTGCTGAACTCGTCAAGAACGGCACGTTAAAAACTGCACAAAGCGGTTTGACGGTCGTGTACCACGATCCGTTTGCGTTGGCACGTGATCTGGAAGAAACTGAAGAAGCGCGTGAGATTATCAAAGCAACCGCAACGTTGCATGAGATGTTACTCAACCGCAAAGAAACCGTATGGGCGGGCGATCTTCTGATGGCACAGTACCTGCCGAACGTGATACCGATGGTGGCAAAACGCCGTATTTTTAATGCACAGAGCATTGGCGAGAATACCATCGTGACGGCAAGCGTATCGGAGTATGCTTCGCTCAAAGCGGCGGCTCCCGACGATATTGCCATCCTTTCAATTGAAGATTTGCTGTTGAAGTAAGAGGGGATCATACATGCTGGTCAATCTGAAAACTGTACTGGATTTGGCGGAGAAAGGCAATTTTGCCGTTCCGGCGTTCAATGTGTATAACATGGAAACTGCCATGGGTGCGGTGCAAGCAGCCGAAGAAATGCGTGCACCGGCGATTTTACAGATCTATCCGCGCTTGTTCAAGGAAGAAGCGGGATATTATCTGTCGCCCGTTGTGGTGGCGGCTGCCCGCAAAGCAACCGTTCCGATTTGTTTTCATCTGGATCACGGTCCTTCCGAACTGGAAACCAGCCGTGCATTGCGCTGGGGTGCTACCGGTATCATGTTGGACGGTTCCACCTTACCGTTTGAGGAGAACATTGCACTTACCAAACGCGTGGTAGAAACCTGCGCCTACACCGATGTTCAAGTGGAAGGTGAACTGGGACACGTCGGCACGGTCAACGGTGAACAGATGGACGAGTTTACCACTCCCGAAGACGCCAAACGGTTCTTTGAAGAGACAGGGGTTGCGTGTCTGGCGGTAGCGGTCGGTACGGCTCACGGTCGGTATAAGAAACCGCCCAAACTCGACATCGAACGCATCCGAGCGATCCGTGAAGCAACCGGCGGAAAACCGTTGGTACTTCACGGCGGATCCGGTGTGCCGGATGAGGAGATCAAAAAAGGCGTTGCTGCCGGTATCCGCAAAATGAATTTTGCCACCGATATTTGTTATGCATTCCTGGACTCCTGCCTGGAAGAATTACAAAAACCGGACCGCGCGATCGCGGTGGATAATTTTATGAAAAAGCCGATCGAGGCTGTGAAAGAGTTCTGCAAGACCCGCATTTTATTGGTTGGGGCAGACGGAAAGGCGGACGTATGAACACAATTGTTGGTATCGGCGCTTGTGTAATGGACACGTTGTTCAACGTGCCGACCTATCCTGCCGAAGATACCAAAATGCGCGCGACCGGCAGTAAACCCGCCGGCGGCGGTCCTGCCGCAACCGGACTGGTGGCGGCACAGAAGTTGGGGGAAAGTACGGCGTATATCGGTGTACTTTCCAACGATGCCGGCGGTGTATTCCTTAAACAGGATTTTGAAAAGTACGGTGTTGACACCTCGCTTATCCATGTGAAAAACGGTCACCGTTCGTTTTCCTCGGTGATCTGGTTGTGTGCTGATTCGTCCAGTCGTACGTGCGTGTTTGATCGCGGTGATTTACCGCCGCTCACGTTGACGGGTGCTCAAAAGCAGGCGATTGCACAAGCCGATCTGCTGATGGTGGACGGTAACGAAATGGATGCCGCAGTCGAAGCGGCACAGTTCGCACGTGAGAACAATACCAAAGTTTTGTACGATTGCGGTGGATTGTATGACGGTGTTGAACGTTTGCTGAAACACACCGATATTATGATCCCGTCGGAAGAATTTGCTTTGGGACATACCGGTTGTAAATCGGCTGAAGAAGCGGCTCAAGCACTGTTTGAGAAGTACCACCCCGAGGTCGTGGTGATTACGCAGGGAAAACGCGGCGGCTTGCTTTATGACGGCAAACGTTGTGTGCAATATCCCATTTATCCGGCTGTCGTGGTGGATTCCAACGGCTCCGGTGACGTGTTCCACGGTGCCTTTGCGGCTGCGGTGGTGAAGGGGTACGACTACCTCAAATGTTGTCATTTTTCAAGTGCGGTATCGGCGCTCAAATGTACCGGCGTCGGCGCACGTGAAAGTGTACCGGATTTTGAAACTGTGAAGAGTTATATGAAGGAGAACGGTTATGAACTTTAAAAAGACTTATACGCCGAAAAAAGGGTATACCCCCGTTTGCAAAATTGGCGAATGTACGCTCAATCGTTTGGAGTTTGGTATCATTGAATTGGATGCCGGTGAACAGCACGTGTTTGAAACCGGCAACAAAGAAACGGCTTTCATTATGCTGGAAGGCCACTGCAACGTGGCGTTTGATTGCGTGTTGTGGGAGAATGTCGGTAACCGTAATTCCGTTTTTGAGAACCGTAAAGCGGAAAGTTTTTACATGCCGCGCGATAAGAAATTGACGATCATCGCGTTGGATCATGTGAAAATTGCCGTTTGTGCAACACCGGTGGAAGAAAAGACGGAACCGCAGTTGTTGCGTGAGGATCACGTGGTGCTCAAATTGTTGGGCGAGCAACCGTTCCAACGTGAAACCAGTTTTATCATCGACGGAAACAGCAACGCCAAGATTTTGACCATCGGCGAAGCCTATTGCACCGAGGGTAACTGGGCAGGCTTCCCGCCGCATAAACACGATGAAGACAATATGCCGACGGAGTGTATTGCCGAAGAGATCTATTACTTCCTGTTTGAACCCAAACAGGGCTTTGCCGTGCAATGCCTGTACACGGCAGACGGCGAAGTGGACGAGGCATACCGTGTGAAAAACGATGAATTGGTGGAGTTTCCGTACGGCTATCATACCACGGTTTCCACACCCGGCTATCAGACCTATTTTTTGTGGTTGATGGCAGGCGATCATCAAGGCTTTAACAGAAGCAGCGATCCCGATCACGCGTGGATCGAGAAACGCTGATATTTGGATAAATGATAGAGATATGCCACGGCATATCTCTATTGTTGCAGAAAGGAGAAGCCTTATGTTAACGGCATTAAAACAAAACAATCCTGATTTTACGGTCTATGCGGTGGACAGTGAGGAATTTCGTCCCTTTGGCCGTATCATCTCCGATATGGATCCCACCGCGATCATTGAAGCGGCTGAAAAAATAGAGTTTCCCGAAAGCGGTGCTTCTTACCGTCCGTCTGTGGAAGCCTTTGAAGCTTTGCCGATTGCCGAGCAGATCCGTGATGCAGGTTTCGGTACGTTGCCCACGCAGGTTGGGTATTGCTGGGGTTACA
>JAFSIB010000146.1 GCA_017440005.1 Clostridia bacterium | reverse complement strand
CTTAGTAAAACCTTTTATTCTATAAAAAATGCTGTTCTGCCTTCTTAAACAAGCTGTTAAAAAGGTAGATTTTCAATTTCTGTAGACGCACTATTATTCCTTTACCTAATTACACGGCGATATCATTGTGGACGGTGCCGGTGATGCCGATCAGATCAAAGCCCGCGTGGGTCAGATCCGTTCGCAGATCGAAACCACCACGTCGGACTTCGACCGTGAGAAACTGCAAGAGCGCTTGGCGAAGATCGCCGGCGGTGTTGCGGTGATTAAAGTCGGTGCCGCTACCGAAGTGGAAATGAAAGAAAAGAAACTCCGCATTGAAGATGCGCACGCGGCCACCAAAGCTGCTGTGGAAGAGGGCCTGGTCGCCGGCGGCGGCGTGGCGCTCATCAACGCGTCCGAAGTACTGGTATCGTTGCTCGATAAAACCGACGGCGACGAGAAGACCGGCGTGAAGATCGTGCTGAAAGCGATCGAAGAACCGGTTCGTCAGATCGCACTCAACGCCGGTCTGGAGGGCAGCGTGATCATCGATAAGATCCGCAATGAAAAAGCCAAGAACTTTGGCTACGATTTCGCTACCGAGCAGTATGTGGATATGTTTGCTGCCGGTATCGTGGATCCCACCAAGGTAACGCGTTCCGCTTTGCAGAATGCCGCTTCGGTCGCCGCGATGGTGCTCACCACCGAATCGCTTGTTGCCGATAAGAAAGAGCCCCTGCCGCCCGCACCCGCTGCGCCGGCAATGGATGGCATGTATTAAGCAAAACAAAAAAGGCGGTGTGACCGGAATCGGTCACACCGCCTTTGTTTGATGTTTATTCTTGTTCAAAACGATTGGCGAGAGTACGCGCGGTGGTTGCCATCGTACGCAAACCGTCGGCAACCGTTTCGGTTGTAAATTTGTTTAGCATATAGTGAACGGCTTCGAGGGTGAAATCACCCTTGTATTTCACTTCGCGCAACGCCTGTAGCACGGCATCGTAATCGATACTCATGGTGAGCGGCAGTTGATGGTGGTCGTAACAGCAGTCGTTATCGTGCAGGTGAAGTGCCTGTAAGCGATCGCCCAGTGCATGAATCATTTTGGGTGCACCCGAAGCAGCGGGACGCATTTCCGCGTGACCGACGTCCAGACACGCCACCAGGTACGGATCGTTCACAGTATCAAGCAGTTCCACAAAGTTTTCCGGTGTGGCACCCGTTGCAAAGAAACTTTCTTTCTTCTCATCGTCCCAACCCACCAGATTTTCGGCACAGATCTTTACGCCACATTCTTTGGCGGTGGGGAGTAGGGCGCGGTACAGTTCCACACTCTTTTCCAAAGGCTCAAAGGCGACGGGGTGAATCACACAATGTGTACCGCCTGCTTCTGCTGTGCAACGGATCGCTTGCTGTAATAGGGGGATCGCATCGAGTGATGACGGATACGGCGCATGGGATTGGTTACAGACAATGCCACACTCCAACCCTATTTGCTTCAAATGCCGTGCGTATGCGATACAGTCTGTTCCGCCCAGTAACTCCTGCGGCTTGTAAAGATCAAACGTGGTAAAATCCCAAGCATCGAATCCCGCCTCGGCAATCAGGCGGATCGCCTTTTCGGCACCGACCAAGGGGGAAATCGAGCTGATTTCAGTGGAAATACGCATGCGATGTCACTCCTGTTGTTCAGATTACCATCATTATATCGCCACTTTATGAGAAAGTCTATATTAAAATTGCTTTTTGCGGAGAAAAGACAATTTCCAACTTGACGAAATGTCTATATATGGTATAAAATAGAACGGATAGGACTCAACATTTAGAAGTTAAAGGATGAAGAGCATGGCCACAAAAAAGCCAAATTATGATAACGAAAGTATTTCGTCATTGAAAGGTGCTGACCGTGTGCGCAAACGCCCTGCGGTCATTTTCGGTTCGGACGGACTCGAAGGTTGCCAACACGCCGTATTTGAGATCTTGTCCAACTCCATCGATGAAGCGCGTGAGGGTCACGGCAGTAAGATCATCACCACCCGCTTTGAGGATGGGTCTATTGAGGTGCAGGACTTTGGCCGCGGTATTCCGGTGGATTATAACACAAAAGAAGAACGGTACAACTGGGAACTCGTTTTCTGTGAACTGTATGCCGGCGGTAAATACAACACCAACGCAGGCGAGAGTTATGAATTCTCGCTTGGCTTAAACGGCCTGGGCGCTTGCGCCACACAGTATTCTTCCGAGTATATGGACGTGGAAGTGCGCCGTGACGGGTTTAAGTACACGTTGCATTTTGAGCACGGCGAAAACGTGGGCGGACTCAAAAAAGAGCCTTATGCCAAGCGCGATACCGGTACCACCATCCGTTGGAAACCCGATCTGCAGGTGTTTACCGATATTGCGGTGCCGATCACGTATTTTCAGGATATCATCAAACGGCAGGCGATCGTGAACCCGAACCTGCTCTTTATTCTGCGGGATCAAAAAGGCCGCAGTTTTGAAACGGAAGAGTTTGTGTACCAAAACGGTATTGCCGATTACGTGACCGAATTGGTGGGCGAAGAGGCCATGACCGACGTGCAGGTGTGGACGGCGGAACGCCGCGGTCGCGACCGTGCGGATAAAGACGAATACAAAGTCAAACTCAACGTGGCGATGTGTTGCTCAAACAAAATGAATTTGCTTGAGTATTACCACAACTCCAGTTGGTTGGAGCACGGCGGCGCGCCCGAAAAAGCGGTGCGTTCTGCGTTCGTGTCGCAGATCGATACGTATTTAAAACAAAACGGTAAGTATCTCAAAAACGAAAGCAAGATCACGTTCCAGGACGTGCAGGATTGCTTGGTGCTGGTGTCCTCTTCGTTCTCCACGCAGACGTCGTATGAGAACCAAACCAAGAAAGCCATTACCAACACGTTTATCCAGGAAGCGATGACCAAGTTCTTAAAAGACCGCTTGGAAGCGTATTTCCTGGAAAACAAGGCGGAAGCGGTTCGCATGTGCGATCAGGTGCTCATTAACAAGCGCAGCCGTGAAAAAGCGGAAACCACGCGTCTGAATTTGAAAAAGACGTTGCAATCGGGCAACGATTTGGCATCCCGTGTACCGGGGTTTGTGGATTGCCGTACGCGTGACGTGACCCAACGCGAGTTGTTCATCGTGGAGGGTAAATCCGCTATGGGCGCGTGTATTCAGGCGCGCAACTCCGAGTTTCAGGCAGTCATTCCGGTTCGCGGTAAGATTCTCAACTGCTTAAAAGCGGAATTTGATAAGATCTTTAAAAGTGAGATCATCGTCAACCTGTTAAAAGTGATGGGTTGCGGTGTGGAAGTGAAATCGAAATCCAATAAGAATCTGGCAACGTTTGATCTGTCGGCGCTTCGGTTTTCCAAGATCATCATCTGTACCGATGCAGACGTGGACGGTTTCCAGATCCGCACGCTCATTTTGGCGATGTTGTATCGGTTGACACCCACGCTGATTGAGAAGGGATACGTCTATATTGCGGAAACGCCGCTTTATGAGATCAATACCAAAACCGATACGTATTTTGCGTATAACGACCGCGAAAAAGCGGAGATCTTAGAAGAGATCGGTGACACCAAATACACCATTCAGCGGTCCAAGGGACTTGGTGAAAACGAGCCGCAGATGATGTCGCTCACCACCATGAATCCGCCCACCAGACGGCTCATTAAAGTGAATCCGTGTGATGTGGAAAAGACGGCGGAACTGTTTGATGTGTTACTGGGTGACGATCTGGACGGCCGTAAACGCATGATTGCGGAACACGGCGCGGATTACTTAGATATGTTGGATCTGGAATGAGAGGAGGGACATAAACCATGGCAAGAAAGAAAAAGGAAGTTGCCGTACAGGAAAACGGTTTGCCGGAAAACGCGCATATTGCCGGTGCCGGTGAGGTGGAACAACAAGCCATTACCGATACCTTGATGGAAAACTATATGCCGTACACCATGAGCGTCATTATGTCCCGTGCCATTCCGGAGATCGACGGTTTTAAGCCGTCACACCGTAAGCTCTTGTACACCATGTACAAGATGGGACTTTTAAACGGGGGACTTATCAAATCGGCTAACATTGCCGGTCAAACCATGCGCTTAAACCCGCACGGTGATGCCGCGATCTACGATACCATGGTGCGTTTGTCGCGCGGTAATGAATCGTTGTTGCACCCGTATGTGGAGTCCAAAGGTAACTTCGGTAAAGCGTATTCTTCGGATATCGAGTGCGCCGCTTCCCGTTATACGGAAGCAAAACTGGCACCGATTGCGGGCGAACTGTTCCGCGATATTGATAAAGATACCGTGGAATTCGTAGATAACTACGACAACACCATGAAAGAGCCCTCGCTGTTGCCGGTGACGTTCCCGTCCATTTTGGTGAACAATAACCTCGGTATCGCCGTTGGTATGGCAAGCAATATTTGCTCGTTTAACTTGAGTGAGGTTTGTGAAACGGCAATCGCGCTTATCAAGGATTCGGAGCACGATATTTTGTCCACGTTGCAAGCACCCGATTTCCCGAGCGGCGGTCAACTGATCTATAACCGCGAAGATCTGGAGAAGATCTACGACACAGGGCGCGGCAGTGTGCGCGTTCGTGCGGTATACAATTACGATAAATCCAACAACTGCATCGACATCACGCAGATTCCGTATTCCACCACGGTGGAAGCCATTGTGTCCAAGGTGACAGATCTGGTAAAAGCAGGTAAGGTTCGTGAGATCAACGATATCCGCAACGAAACCGACCTGAACGGTTTGAAGATCACCATCGACTTAAAACGCGGGACCGATCCCGACAAGGTGATGAGCAAACTGTATGCCGCCACACCGTTGGAGGATTCGTTCGGATGTAACTTCAACGTATTGATCGCGGGCGTACCGCAGGTGTTGGGCGTGCGTGCGCTTCTCGATGAATGGACGGCATTCCGTGTGGAATGTGTTCGTCGCCGTGTGGGATTTGATCTGGAAAAAGCCAAAGAAAAATTGCATCTGCTCCGCGGATTGCAGAAGATCTTGTTGGATATTGACAAAGCCGTGCGCATTGTACGGGAAACCGAAGAGGAAGCGGAAGTGGTACCGAACCTCATGATCGGATTCGGTATCGATGAGATCCAGGCGGAGTACGTGGCAGAAATTAAATTGCGTCACTTAAACCGTGAATACATCCTCAAACGGTTGGATGAGGTGGAAAAACTGGAGAAAGAGGTCGAAGACCTGGATGCGATCTTGAAGAGCCGCAGCCGTGTCAAGACCATCATTATCGAAGAATTGCGCGCCGTTGCCAAGAAATACGGACAGCCGCGCAAAACCACCCTCATTTACGCCACCGATCTGAAAGAGGAAAAGGAAGCGGAAGAGGATCTCGTACCCGATTATCCGTGTACGTTGTTCTTTACCGAGGGCGGGTATTTCAAAAAGATCACACCGCAATCGCTGCGCATGAGCAGTGAACACCGCTTGAAAGAGGGCGACCGTATCTGTCAGACGGTGGAAACCACCAATAAGGTGGAACTCCTCTTCTTTACGGATGCGGGAACGGTGTATAAGACCAAGGCATCGGATTTCTCGGACACCAAAGCCAGCGCTATGGGCGATTTCGTCGGCGGCAAACTGGGCTTTGAAGACGGTGAAAATGCACGGCACATGGTCATGACAGAAAAGTATACCGGGTACATGGTGTTTTTCTTTGAAAACGGTAAGGTTGCTAAAGTGGATATGGCATCGTATGCCACCAAAGCCAATCGCCGTAAATTGATCGGTGCCTACTCCGTGAAATCGCCGCTTGTGGCGATGTTCCATGTGGAAGAGGATCGCGAGTTTATGCTCATCTCCACGTCCGGCAGACGGCTTATTGTGCACACCGGTGCCGTGGCTGTTAAGACCACGCGTGATACGCAGGGTGTACAAGCCATGACACTCAAAGGACAACACCGCTTAAACGAAGTGGTGCCGTTTGAGGAATCCATGGTGGTAAAAGCCGCGCGCTACCGTACCAAGTCTTTGCCGGCGGCAGGCGCTACACCGGCGGCGGAAGATGTTGGCGAGCAACTGTCCTTGTTATAATAAAAAATCGTTGCCGTACAAAAACCTGTCCGGCAACGAGGCGCAAATATGGCAAACGCAAGTGTTGTATATCTATTTGCGCCGAAGTTAGATTGCCCGTTTTATGTGAAAAACATACGCGAAACGTAAGAAAAATTATACTTGCGTTTTCATAAAGAGTATGATATCATAATATGTGCATTTTAGTTTCGTATGAATTTAGGAGGAATTCTCATGACGATTTGGGAATATATCATCGGTGCGATTATCATTGTGTTCGCGCTGATTATCATTGCTGTGGTACTGTTGCAAGAAGGCCGCCAGGCAAATCTGGGTGCCATCTCGGGTGCCGCTGAGAACTTTATGGATAAAGGCAGAGCCCGTACGTTGGATGCGTTCCTTGCCAAATGGACCAAAGTGTTGGCGATCGTGTTCTTTGTGCTGGTGTTCCTTGGTATGCTGGTCACCAAGTTCCTGGGCGCAAAATAATTTTCACGTATTCTAAAAAGCGTGTACCGAATCGGTACACGCTTTTTGTTATATTCCGCTTACTTTTTTCATAGTGTAATAGGGTGACAGGATGTGAACCTGCCACCCTAAGGAGGCGGACAAGATGACAGTGTTGTTGTACGTGATAGCAGGAATAGCCGTTTTGGCGGCGGTGGTAGGGGCGGTATGTACTAAAAAGCCGATCCGTACGTTGCTTGGCAGTGCGTTGCAGGGACTGTGCGCACTGGCGGCGGTGAACGTGACGGGCGCGTTTACGGGCGTTTCGCTTGGTATCAATGTGTTAACGGGGTCTTTTTGTATACTGGGCGGCGTGCCCGGTGTCATCACATTGTTACTTTTAAAAGTGATTTTGGCAATCTGATTGCAAAACACCGTGCAGTTGTGGTAAACTGATATGGGTGATTGCATGTTACAGAGTAAAACGTTAACCGTTCATGAGAAGAACGGTGTTGTGTATTATACGTTTCCGTCCTTTGATGCGGTACCGTATGTACGGCATGGGTTTTCCACGCGTCTTGGCGGTGTCAGCACGGGGATTTATGAGAGCATGAATTTAAGTTATACCCGCGGTGACGATGCGGCGGCAGTGCGTGAAAACTTTGCGCGATTTTGCGATGCGATCGGCGTGCAAAGTGAAAACGCGGTGGTGTCTGCCCAGGAACATCACGTGGCGATTTACAACGTCACGGCGGCGGATCGCGGGCGCGGTGTTACGCGGGAACGCGGGTATACGGATATTGACGGACTCATTACCGATGAACCGAACGTGCCGCTTATTACCCAGTATGCAGATTGTGTACCGCTCCTTTTTGTGGATCCCGTGCGGCGTGTTGTCGGCACATCCCATGCGGGATGGCGCGGTACGGCGGCGCAGATCGGCGCGGTTACGGTGGAACGTATGTGCAAGGATTACGGGTGCCGTCGTGAGGATATTCTGGCGGGTGTTGCCCCCTCAATTGGACCGTGCTGCTTTGAAGTGGATGCACCGGTGATCGAAGTCTTTGAAAAGTTAGCGGTTTACGATGATGGGTGCTTTACGCCTGTTAATGATGAAAAAGTGAAGATCAATTTGTGGGAAGTCAATCGCCGCATTTTGGTGAGTGCAGGTGTGAAACCGGAGCATATTACGGTAACGGATCTGTGCACCAAATGCCACCCCGACGTGTTTTGGTCGCACCGTGTCACGGGCGGCGCACGCGGCAGTTTAGCGGCGTGTATTGCGATTACTGAATAAGACAAATAAAAAGCGGAGAGAACGTTTTGTTCTCTCCGCTTTTTTGTTAAACTTTGCAAAATTCGACAGAATATGATAGACTATATATCGTATAATCAAAAAAGACAAGGGGGTGAGAATATGACGTTTAAGGATATCCTTAGGGTTTTATCAGCAAAAGAACACACGAATGAATGCCAAATTCGCAGTGAGATGCAAGAGGCGATTCGCCAAGCGGGACTCCGTTGCTCGCCATGGGAACTGGTAGAAAACGTTGTGACTTTGATAGTGAACGAAGACTATATATCGTAATATCGTATAATATATAGTCTAAACGCTCCTGGCAAACACTATACAATAGTGGTGTCAGGAGTGAGAATTATGAATATTACACAGGCGACCAAAAAACGATTTGAGGAATTGTGTGCGCAAAAAGGAATTACTTTTTGTCGATTGGCAAGCTTATCCGGGGTGCCGTATACGACCGTGAAATCCATTTTGTATGATCAAAGCCGCAATCCGGGAATCGTAACGATCAAGAAACTGTGTGACGGTTTAGACATTACGGTAACCGACTTTTTTGACACGGAATACTTTCGCACATTGGAGCAAGAGATTCAGTGAGATGGTTAAATGAAAAAGCGGAGAGAACGTTTTGTTCTCTCCGCTTTTTTGTTTACGCTTAGATTTTCGGCAGGCTGGCTGCAGCGACGGATTGACCGACGCGGCGGATCTTTTCATCCGGCAGGTGCAGTTCCATATCGGCGCATTCGGGATACTCTTCGCTGAGCACACGGGTGGCTTCCGCCAAAATGAGGTCGCCGCCTTCGCCCGACATCACGCGGCCGAGCAACAGTACGTCGCCGATCTCATAATACATGGCATAGTAGGCGAGGGTGTGGCCGAGATATACACCGATGGAACGGTAAATATCGCGCACGTTTTCGTTGCCTTTGTTGAGTTCCAACTGAACGGCTTTGAGCTTTTCGGCAGGGGACAGGGCGTCGTCTAACTGCAGACCGGCACGCGGTGCGAGTTTGATAACACTGTCTTGTGAGAAGTATTTAACACCGCAACCTTTATCGCCCGACCATTCGTCCACCATGGCATCTTCTTGCAGATCCACGGGAGCAAAGGCGAGCTCGTTGAGCCAACCGGTGATGTTGCCCTCGGCATCCACGTAACCGGCGGCTTCGGACGTACCCATGGCGATACCCAGGATCTTGTTTTTGCCAAGGCTCATGGCACCGGCAAGAGCGGTGACGTCGCCATCGTTGGCAACTTCGATCGGTACACCCCATTCTTCTGCAGCACGCAGATAGATATCTTTTACTTTTTGATCGTATAACTCTTGCGGTACTTTGATTAAGAGGGAAGCGACCATGGCGCGGTTGTCCACATACACACCGGCAGAGGAAACGCCTATGGCATCCACACGGGGCATTTTGGACGCGGCGGTGCGGAATGCTTCACGGATGCCGTTGAAATGATAATCGGGGTCCGAATTGGTTTTGGGGAACCACACCACTTCTTCGGAATATACCGACACACCGTCGATCACGGCAGATACTTTACGGTCACTGCCGCCGGCGTCAAAGCCGATACGGCAACCGTCCAGATTGCGGCCTGCCGATTGCGAGAGCGAATACGCTTTCGGGGTTTCGGCGAGCGGCAACGCGACGACCTCAAACGGGCGCTCATATACACGGCTCATAAAATTGCTGTCAAATTCGCGGGAACCGCCTGCGGCGTACGCGGCTTTGATGATAGCGGCAACGTCATCGTCACCACAGATCATGACTTTAAATCCGCCGTATGCCCACAGAAGCATTTTCACGGTGCGGTCCACATAGATCGCATCGGCTTTTGCCATTTCGGCGGTGCCGTGGATCTTGAAACGACGCACAGCGGTCTGACCTTGGTTGCGCTCTACAGCCACGGCGATCTCTTTGCCGTTTTGTGCCGATTTCTCAAAGTCGCGGCAGAACGCTGCCATCGGAATAAAGCCGGTATCCAACACCGGAAGATTTTTTACGGAAACTTCTAATCCATATGCGTTCATTCTACAAAAACTCCCTTTACTCCATGTTATAGTTATTATACCAAAAGCGAAACGCATATAAAAAGTGTTTTTTGGTTTATAAATTTTCAATTTTCGTTATTTTTACGTAAAAAAGCGGCATATATATGTGCTGAATATAAAAACATGATCGGAAAGGAATGGCTGTGAAAATGAATGAGTTTTATCCGGAAGGTGTGTTGCTCAACACGGCGGCGAATCGCCGCCGCACACAAACCGCAAGTGCCCTCGCCGAAGCGGCAATTGAAGGGCAGGTTGTGGAAGCGCGAGCGGTGCTCTGTGACAACGAACACAATCTTCACGTGGATCTGCCGTGTATGCAGGGCGTGATCCCGCGTGAAGAGGGTGCGGTGGGAATTTTGGAGGGGACAACGCGTGATATTGCGCTGATTTCCCGCGTGAGCAAGCCGGTCAGCTTTTTGGTGACGGGTTTCGAATATACCGAGGACGGTAAACGCCGTGCCGTTTGTTCACGGCGGGCGGCGCAGGAAAAATGCCGTCAGGAGTACATCACCGCGCGGCGCCCCGGTGACGTGGTGGAAGCGCGTGTGACAAGGCTTGAAAGTTTCGGGGCGTTTTGCGATATCGGGTGCGGAATCCCCGCGTTATTGCCGATCGCCAGTATTTCGGTCAGCCGTATTGCGCATCCCGCCGATCGGTTGTACGTGGGTATGGACATCTATGCGGTCATCACGTCGATTGAAGAAAACCGTATTTGCTTATCACAACGGGAATTGCTCGGTACGTGGGAAGAAAACGCCGCCTTGTTTGAGCAAGGGGAAACGGTGGCGGGAATCGTACGGTCCGTGGAGGATTACGGCATTTTTGTGGAGCTGACACCCAACCTTGCCGGACTGGCAGAACCGCGTGCGGGCGTGCGCGTCGGGCAACATGCGGGCGTGTATATTAAGAATATTTTAGCGGATAAAATGAAACTGAAATTGGTGCTCATTGATGCCGAGGACAGTCACGAACTGCCGCCTCCGATTCAGTATTTTATTACGGAAGGACACATTGACCGATGGGTATACTCACCGCCGAACTGCGGTAAGGTGATCGAAACGGTGTTTGAATAACAAAAAGCGCGAGCATCGCTCGCGCTTTTTTAGTTGGTATGGAATTGTTTTTGTAAGGCTTGCGATACCTGTTGCATGGCTTTGGGATCCACTTTTAACACCTGGCGGTCGTATGTCAGCAACCCATTCACTTCGTCTTCAATATCACTGACTTGCGTGAGCACCGCAGCGCACAATCCTTTTTTGATCATGGGAATCACTTCGTTCTGATATAAGTCTATCAGCGCTTGCTGGAATGCGGGAGCATCCGCAAAATGGCGATACCCGTACGTATCATCGAGGTTATATGCGTGGTCGGGGATCTTGCAGGAATACCCGCCGAATTCCGAGAGCACCATCGGTTTTCCCTTGACGGGTTTTAAGCGCACCTTTTTAAAATAAATGTGGTCGCTTTCCACGTCGGTTTCTTTCACCTTGAACCAACCCGAGGTGGTATCGTACACGCGGGTGGGGTCGAGCGATTTGAGCACCTGATACCAGTATGCCGAGTCAAACTGTCCCCAGCCTTCGTTAAAGATGGTGTAATATACCACGGACGGATGATTGTGTAAGCTGCGCAGGATGCCGGTGGCGGTTTCTTCAAAGGCGATGCGCTGATCCAGCGTAGTGCGGTGTTCAACGCCCCGCCGTAAACCGGCGGTGGGGAGAGCAGTGTCCAACAGAAAATTGTATTGGCCGTTGTTGATCATGTCCTGGAAGACGATCATACCGACTTTATCGCAGTAATAATAGAACAGTTCGGGTTCCAGTTTGATATGCTTGCGGAGCATATTAAAGCCGCAGGTTTTCATTTGCTGAATGTCAAACAGAAAGCCTTTGGGCGAGGCGGGGAGAAAAATGCCGTCACTGTAATATCCTTGATCCAACAAGCCGTGGAAGAAATACGGTTTGCCGTTAAGCAGAATGCGCGGTTTCCCGTGAACGTCACCAACCGATACGGTGCGTAAGCCAAAATAGGTGGATACGGTATCGGTGCCGGAACGGATGGTCAGATCGTACAGATGCGGATTTTCGGGTGTCCAGAGAACGGGGTGCTTGACGTTTAAACGGAAACTGTCACCCGAGAAGTGATATTCATTGCCTTCAAACACCACGGTTTTATCCGTGACACCGCCCGTGACTACCAGATCGATACCGGTGAGGTCGGGGATGATCTTCACCGTTTCAATATAGCCGTCGGGGACACTTTCGAGCCACACGGTCTGCCAGATGCCGCTGACTTTAGTGTACCACATGCCGCCGCGTTTATCGGTCTGCTTACCGTACGGCAGGTCGCGGCATAAGGGGTCACGAACCTCAATGCGTACGTGATTTTCACCGTCGTGCACGTCGCTTGTAACATCAAGCGTGAACGGCAGATATCCGCCGGTGTGTTGTCCGACTTCACGGCCGTTGACGTAGACGGTGGCATATTGATCCACCGCGCCGAAGTGCAGTAACACGCGATCTTCAATAAAATCGGGTTGCAGATAAATACTTTTTTCGTAAATAAGGATATCGTCTTTTTGAATGTCACGTTCCACACCGGACAAGCGGCTTTCGGGAGCGAACGGGACCACAATGGTGCCGTTATACGTGACTTTGCCGTTGTTTTCAATGCGGAAATCCCACGTGCCGTTTAAGCAACAATACGAATCGCGTTTGAGTGACGGGCGGGGATAATCGGCAAACGGAATGCCGGTGGCGGCGAGATCGTCTTCAAACGGCGTGCGAAGATCCGTGACAAGGTGCGGTGCGCGGCGTGTTTTCAAAAGTATAAAGAACGGGAACACCAACAGAGCGGCAACGCCAGCCGCCAAAAAGATGTTGGCGTTGGGAACGAAGGAAGTGGTGCCGTCGTTATTGGTGATCACTTCGGCGTTTTCCAGTACGATTTTGCCGATGAACGGACCAATGACACCGGGAAGCAACACTTGCGCGAAGATACGAACACCCTGCAGTTGACCGGAACGGCCAACGGGCGTATTATCGCGGATCAGAGCGCCGAACACCGCCATGCCGGCAAGATAGCCGCACATCATAAAGAGCGAACCGATAAATACCGGTAATTTGGCGGTGGTGAAATATAACACTACGTATCCGATCAAGAGGGACGCCAGCGCGAATAACCCTGAAAAACGGAATCCTTTTGTATCGTACACTTTTCCCCAAAGAGCGGTAACGACCGAGGCGATTACGATGGCGGGTGCCATGACGAGCACGTAATCGGTCATGCCGAGCGATACTTCGTAATAGATGATGAGATACGGCATGAAGATCTGAATGGAGATGTTGAACAGAATAAACGCCGCCAAAGCGAGGTATAACAAGGGGTTGCTTTTTACGGTTTTGGGGCGGAATCCGTACAGAATGGTGGTAAAATACGGTTCTGTTGCGGGCTTGATCGGCGGTTCCTTAATGAGGAAAAAGCCAAGTAACCCGATGAGTAACACTGCAACACCGATGATGGTGAAGATCCACGTCCAGCTGGCAGGCTGATTTAAATCAAAGAACATGAAACCGCCGAACACAACGAGGATGGAAACAAGCGGCATCATGGCGTTGATTCCTTCCGCCGCACCGCGGTTGGTGGCGTCGGTGGCATCGGTGAGCCAGGCGTTGAACGCCGCATCGTTCGCAGTGGAACCAAAAAACGTCATGACACAATCCAGTATAATGGTGAGCGAGATGCACACCGCCGTGATGTTGGTGGCCATGACGGCGAGCGGGTCGGCAACGCCGTTTACCAGAAATACGAAACTGAAGATGGAGATGCCCCACAGTATGTAACCGCCGCACATGAACACCTTGCGTTTGCCGAGTTTATCGGACAAGGCACCCATTAACACGGTGGTGAGGGTGGCGGTGACGGCGGATGCCGCGACCATCAACGAGATGTCTGCCGCAGATGCGTGGAACATTTTGTAAATGAACACGTTGAAATACATGTTTTCCACGACCCACGCGATCTGACCCATCAAACTGAAGATGGTGAGAGCACACCAAAAACGGGGAGAGAGTTTGGTTTTCATAAAGAAACCTCCGCTTGCAAAAGTTTGGTATACAGGGCGTCTGCCCATAAACGGGAACCTTCCGCGTTGGGATGGCCGCCGTAGGGAGCGGTTTGCGGCGGATCACCGCCGAGGATCGGCACACAGTCAAATATCATATCCACCTGTTGTGATAATACGGTGAGCAGGTGGGTGTTGACGGCTTGCCAGATGGCGGTGCGCTCGGGATTGTAATCGAAAGGGGGCACCGTTTGCAAGATGACGGTTTTGCCGGCATCTTTGAGTTGTTTAACGATCGCGGTCAGCGAAGCTATGATCCTATCGGCGGTGTGACCGGCACTCAAGTCGTTGACACCAAAGCACACAAACACGGTATCACAGTGCATGGCTTTTGTAAGCCACGCACCGCCTGTGGCGGCATCGGCGGCACGGCCGCAACCGATGCCGAGGTTCCAGTAAGCGTGCTCGTTGCCGATTTTATGTGCCAGCAGAGCCGACCAATGCCCATACGAGTTATACGCGGGACCGATGCCTTGGGTGATGGAATCGCCCAAAAAACCAACGTGTGAGGCAACGGAGCGATCGCATCCAACCATAATAGCGGCAGGAAGATCACACCCATACGCAAAGCGACCGTTTGGTTGTTTTATGTAGATCGGCAATACACATTCGGGATGGCAGGGAATACTGTTACCCGAAACGGTCAATTCCAAACACAGATAATCCCCGTCAGCAAAGGTGAGGGAGAGCGGATCGCCGGCAAAGCACTCACCTTTTTCCACGGTTTTGCTTGTTGCGCCGCCAAAGGTGAGCGGCACAAAATCCGTGACGGGGCGATTCGCGGCAGCATCGCTGCGAAAATCATCCTCAAAAAAGTCAGAGCCGACACGGGCGACTGCCGCGGCGTGAATGTGCCAGTTACCGCAAGAATGATTTGGCGCAGACTCACGAAACGTGCTATCGGTTGTATCGGAAAACAGCAGAGAATACCGATACGTGCCGCCGCAGGTGATGCGGTAAAAGATGCGGCCGGTACGCGCCTGACGGGCGGTACACCGCGATTGATTGCTAAAACCGCCCAACGTGTTGGAACGGTACGTGGCAAAGTAGGTATCCATGTTGTCACCCCTTTCGCCCATTGTACCATATTGTGTTAAAAAATACTATACTCTGACAAAAAAAGACCGATCTTTCGATCGGTCTTTTTCGACAGAATTTTACTTCTTCGGTTTGGGTTTGCGGATCTTGTTGAGCTTTTTGTTGAGCTCCAGCAGATCTTCTTTGGTGAATTTGGCATCCATCATGCCGCCTGCCATGGTGACCAGACGGAGTACTGTGAAGCCGCCCATCATCGCCATCATTTCGGGGGTGACGTCAAAACCGGCTGCCTTTTTCTTTTCACCTTTCTTACCGCCGCCGAGCATTTTGCCCATGAGCTTGGCAAACAGCAGTTTGCCGCGGAAGGTGGAGATGACGTCACTCATCTTATCGTTGAGCGACAAGCGCCCGTCGGGGGCTGTGATATCGAACCAGTTGAGGATCGCACCTTCTTCACGCAGGCGATAGTCTTCGTTGAATTCTTCCACTTTGCGGATGTTGCTTTCATCCTTGCAATCGCCGGCGACGGCCGTAAGTTTCGTTTCGCCGACGTTGGGAACGTCAAAATAGAAGAAGTGATCGGGCGCTTCCTTTTTGCCGAGGCTTTCGCCGTTGGCGAACAGTTCCACTTCGGGTTGGTTGGAATACACCGTCACTTTGGTGACGTCTTCCACACGGTCCACGTAGCGTTTACCGCACAGATGCACGAACGGTTCATCCGACAACCAGGCTTTGTACGCATAGAACGAATCTTTCTTGTATTTGCGGTCCATGGTGACAAGGCCTTTGTGGTTCTGACCGTTTTCGCCGCCTTCGTTACGGGCGTCGGCGCCGAAGTCGAACATGTTCCACACGTGGGTTGCCCACATGTATTTGCGGGTGAAGAGTTGCTTGATGAGCTCTTCATGATAGTACGCTTGGTACTCTTCGGTATAGTCACCTTGGCGCGGATCGGACGTGTGCCAATTGAGAGCCTCACAACCGTATTCCGAGCAACCGATCGGAATGGTGGGATGGGTGGCGTGGAATTTATCAAACCACGGACCGTTCATAGCCGTATCGCCGCCGTACCAACCGAAGTAATGGTTGTACGAAACAACGTCGGGAATCTGCAGATACGGATCGTCCATTTTGCACATGGACACCGCCGCAATGGTGGTAAGACGCGTCTTGTCCATTTCGTGGCAGAGGTCATTCAAAATGCGGTGGTTTTCCAGCAGATCTTCATCGCTGCCGCCGATGGAAATTTCATTCGACAAGCCCCATACCACGATGGAGGGATGGTTATAGTTTTGCGTGATGAGTTCTTTCATCTGTGAGATGGTGTTCTCACGGCCGCCGGGCATGTGCTTGGAGATAT
>JAFSIB010000145.1 GCA_017440005.1 Clostridia bacterium | reverse complement strand
GGGGGTTTTTTCAAATTGTTGACAAATTGTGAACAAATAGTGTATAATACTTCTGTTATTTTTCATTTCGACAAAATCCCCTGCTTTTCGCGGCGGTATGTTTTGTCGCTTTGCGGAATACAGTGTGAGTATATGTACGTCACGGCTCCCGAAACCAAACAGTAAGGATGGCGAATTGTATGGAACCGAAAAAAAGACGCTTTGGTGACCGTAAGGACGGTTGGCGGTTGCGCCACACCCAATCGGTGTTTGCGGTCATGCCGCATTTGATGAAAACGCGCAACGATGCGCAGGTATACTTTGACGAAGAGATAGAAATTGAAGAGTTGGAAAAATACGTGCGTACCATGCGCAAAGAGCACGATATGCCGAATTTTTCCATGTATCACGTGTTCATTGCCGCCGTGGTGCGGATGTTTGTGTTGCGCCCGCGGCTCAACCGTTTTATCATGAACGGCAAGGCATACGCCCGCAACCGTCTGACCGCATCCATGACCGCCAAACAAAGTCTTTCCCAAGACGCGGAAGAATCCTGCATCAAACCGCATTTTGAAAAGACCGATACGGTGTTTGACGTGTACCGCCGCGTCAACGAGGCGATGGACAAGGAAGTCAAAAACATTGAAAACGCCAACTCCACCGACGTTGCCGCCAAGATCCTCAACAAATTGCCGGCATGGTTGGTGCGCGCGTTTGTCAACTTCATCATCTTTGTGGATCACCGCGGTTGGTTGAACGATTTTATTAACGAGATCAGCCCGTTCCACACGTCGTTTTATATCACGGACGTAGGTTCCATCGGCATCCACCCCATTTACCATCACATTTACAATTTCGGCACCACGTCGGTGTTTGTGGCAATGGGTAAAAAAGCGGTGGTACCCGTGGCTTCCGCCGACGGCACCGTGTCCACCAAAAAGGTGATCCGTATCAAACTGGTGCTGGATGAACGCATTTGTGACGGCCATTATTACGCGGAATCATTCCGCATGCTCCGTCGGTTATTAAAACACCCTGAGCGGTTGGAAGAGGTACCCACGGAATTCCCCGAAGACGATTGGATCTAACAGAAAAAGGACGTGTTCTCACGAACACGTCCTTTTTTATTATGGTATTGCGTGAATAACCGTTACACCATTTCCTGCAAAACAGCACCCAGTTTCCGCACGCCCTCTTCGATCTGTTCTTTGGAGGGGGTGGAATAATTCAAGCGGAAGGATTGCGACGGGGCGGTCAGGTCACAGTTAAAGGTGGTACCCGGCACCACGAACACTTTGTTGTCCGAGGCCGCCGCCACAAAGGCGGAAAGCGATACCGACTCCGGCAACGTGCACCACAAGAACAAGCCGCCGTCGGGTCGGGTGTACTGCACACTTTGGGGCATATACCGATCCAGCGCATCCAACATACACGCGCATTTATCGCGGTACAGAGCACGGATGCCTTCAATGTGCGCATCCAGATCATACCGCGCCATATACTCCGCGCACAACATCTGGAAAAACAGATTGGTGTGCACGTCTTCGGTCTGTTTTGCCACCACCATTTTCTGGATGGCTTGTTCGTTGCCGCACACAAAACCCACACGCATACCCGCGGAGAGAATTTTGGAAAACGTGCCGCAATAGATCACCCTGCCATCGGTATCCATGCTTTTGAGGGTGGGCAGATCCTCACCCGCAAACCGCAGATCTCCGTACGGGTTATCTTCCAGAATCATCACATCGTACTGCTGTGCAAGCGCGTAAATGGCGCGGCGCTTTGTAAGCGACGTGGTAAGGCCTGCAGGGTTTTGAAACGTGGGGATCACGTAAATCATTTTGGTGTTGGGATGGGCTTTGAGCGCCGCTTCCAACCCGTCAATCGACATGCCGTCCGCTTCCAGTTCCACGCCTACGGGACAAGCGCCCAGAGAACGGAACGCATTGAGCGCGCCGATGAAACTGGGGTTTTCACAGATGACAACATCGCCCGCGTTGCAGAACGTTTTGCACGCAAGTTCAATTGCCTGCTGACCGCCGCTGGTGATCACCGTCATGTTCTGATCGGTATCGATCCCAAAGCGGGTCTTCAGCCGTGCGGCAACCAGTTCACGCAACGGCGTGTACCCTTCCGTTGTGCCGTATTGCAGGGCGGTAGCGGCACGGGTTTCAAAAATATCCGCCGCGATCTGCGCCATCTGTTCCGACGGGAAGGATTCGGGGGCGGGATTGCCCGCCGCCAACGAAATGGCACCGGGTTGCCCCAGGCTTTTAAAAATTTCACGAATGGCTGACGGCTTCATGTCTTGCATGGCCGCCGAAAATTGATACTTCATAACATCACCGCCGAACAGTATATCACAAACTCTTATTGGTTGCAAGTTCCCGTTGACAAAGTTTATAAAAAAAGATATACTTTATTGTATCTATTGTTATGTCACGAAAGGAAGCGATCCGTATGGATTATCGCACGGAAACCCTGTGTATTCAGGGCGGTTATCAACCGCAAAACGGCGAACCCCGTGTTCTGCCGATTTATCAAAGCACCACGTATAAATACGACTCCGCCGATCATTTGGGCGATCTGTTTGATTTAAAAGCCGACGGTCACATGTACACCCGCATCTCCAACCCCACCGTTGCCGCGGTGGAAGAGAAGATCGCCGCGCTGGAAGGCGGCGTGGCGGCGATGTGCACCTCGTCCGGTCAGGCGGCATCGCTGATGTCGATCTTCAATATTACCAGCGCGGGACAGAACTTTGTGAGTCTGTCCACCATTTACGGCGGCACCACCAATCTGTTTGCCGTCACCATGAAACGCATGGGCATTGAAGTGCGGTTTTTGACCCCCGATATGACCGATGAAGAAGCCGACGCGTTGTTTGATGAAAACACCCGTCTGGTATTCGGTGAAACCATCGCCAACCCCGCGCTCAACGTGCTGGATATTGAACGGTATGCGGCGCTGGCGCACCGTCACGGTGTGCCGCTGATCGTGGATAACACGTTTGCCACCCCCGTTTTGTGCCGTCCGTTTGAATACGGTGCGGATATTGTGATGCACTCCACCACCAAGTACATGGACGGTCATGCCACTGTGGTGGGCGGCGTCATTGTGGACAGCGGTAACTTCGATTGGGCGGCGTCCGGCAAATATCCGGAACTCACCACCCCCGATGAATCGTACCACGGTGTGGTGTACACCGAGCAGTTCGGCAAAAGCGCGTACATCACCAAAGCCCGCGTGCAGTTGATGCGTGACTTGGGTTCCACCCCGCAACCGCTTGCCATGTTCATTCTGAACATCGGTCTGGAAACACTGGCTCTGCGCATGGAACGCCATTGTCAAAACGCGCAGGCAGTCGCCAAATTTTTGGAAAAACACGAGAAAGTAAGCTGGGTCAATTACCCCGGTCTTGCCGCGTCCGATCAGCACGCGCTGGCAGAGAAATATCTGCCCAACGGTTGCTGTGGTGTCATTTCGTTTGGCGTTAAGGGCGGCCGCGAAGCCGCGGTGCGGTTCATGGATTCCTTGAAACTCGCCGCCGTGGTGGTACACGTGGCGGATGCCCGCACGTCGGTTTTACACCCCGCCAGCACCACCCACCGTCAGTTGACCGATGAACAGTTGGTCGCCACGGGTATTTCGCCCGATATGGTGCGGTTGTCGGTCGGTATTGAAAACATTGACGATATCCTTGCCGATCTGGAGCAAGCACTCGCAAAAGCATAAGGAGGGCTATATCAATGCCCATTAAGATCCCCAATCGGTTGCCCGCAACCGAAACACTCACCAATGAAAATATCTTTGTGATAACCGAAACACGAGCGCTCACGCAGGATATCCGTCCCTTAAAAATTCTGCTTTTAAATCTGATGCCGAAAAAGATCGTTACCGAAACGCAGATGGCACGTCTGCTTGGTAACTCCCCGTTGCAGGTGGAACTGGATCTGATCCACACCAGCACGCATCATTCGCGCAATACCCCGCAAGATCACATGCTCATGTTTTACAAGACCTTTGAGGATATCAAGGACAACAAGTATGACGGTATGATCATCACGGGTGCGCCGGTAGAACGCATGGCGTTTGAAGAAGTGGAATATTGGGACGAACTGTGCACCATCATGGAATGGAGCAAAACCCACGTGACCAGTACGTTCCACATCTGTTGGGGCGCGCAGGCGGGACTCTACTATCATTACGGGATCGGCAAATATCCGTTGCCCGAGAAACTGTTCGGCGTATTCCTGCACACGCTCGACCACAAATTGTCTATTCTGTTCCGTGGCTTTGACGATACGTTCAACGTCCCCCATTCGCGGTACACCACCGTACGGCGTGAGGATATTGAAGCCGTGCCGGAACTGAAGATCTTGGCCTCATCGGAGCAGGCGGGCATTTACGCCGTATCCACCGAAAAAGGTCGGCAGATCTTCATTACGGGACATTCCGAGTACGATGCCACCACCTTAAAAGACGAGTATGAACGTGATCAGGCGGCGGGGCTCGGTACGGCGTTGCCGGAAAACTATTTTCCCGATGACGATCCCACCAAAATGCCCCTTAATACGTGGCGCGGTCATGCACATCTGCTGTTTTCCAACTGGCTCAACTATTTTGTGTACCAGACCACCCCGTACGATCTAAACGAGATCCAATAACAAAAAAGAACCGCATGGGAACAATCCCATGCGGTTCTTTTATCGTATGCTATCAGTTATCTTCGGGGTCCCAGACCAGATCCATATCGGTGCGACCGCTGAAGATCTCGTTTTCAGTATCCTCTTGGAACGACGGTTCTTCTTCCTCTTCGTGTTGCGCTTCCGCTTCATCCGGTTTGCGGAACACAAAGAAGTAAAGTAACGTTGCCGCGCCGCCGAGTAACAGAATACCGGCGATCAACAACAGCACCAGCCGCCACGACACACCGCCCGCTTTTTCCTCATCACCGGCGGTAAAGCCGATGATCGTGTACGGCTCCAGCGAGTTGACCTGCAACTCAAACATGCCGTTTTTCACTTCCAGCACCTGCGGTGCCATCAACGCGTCACCGTCCATGACCGTGACGGCAAATTTCTTGCAATCTTTCAGCGGTGTGGGAACCGGCAACTGCACGGTATACAGAACACCTTCCGGCAGCACCGTGACCGCCACGTCTTTTCCCGTGCGGGAGATCATCTGTAACGACAGATCGAACGTGACGACCAGCCGTTGGTCTTCGGTGTACGAAGCATACTCCGATAACCCCGCCAGCGCCGCCTGCACCAATGCCGCTGAAACCGGCTCTGTCCCGCGCACATTAAGCATCGGGACGTTGTTGGTGCGGCCGACCATAGCGGTGTAATCCGCTTCCGAGAGCAGTAACCGCGCCGCGGCGCCAAACTCTGCACGGGAAATACCGAACGTTTCGAGCAGACCCGTATCGGTGGACACGTTCATGGCAACCACGCCGTCTTCCACCGCGGTGGTACCCGCGCCGCGCACGGTGGCGGTGGTGGACTCTTTGTTTGCCGTGGTGGTCGCGGTGGTTGTGGTGGTGGATTCCGAAGTGGTAGTGGTTTCTTCACCCGACACCGTGGTGGTCGCATCCGCCGCTACGTCCGAAGACGTAGTGGTGCCCGTCGTGGTAGTCGTGGTGGTAGCAACAGCCGCACGGGATTTAGACACCTTTGCCGCCTTTTTGTAAATGGCGGTTTCGGTTAATATAGAGTCCTGTTCACCCTCTGCCTCTACCGTTTCACCCGGCTGCAGCATATAAGGGGATTCATGTACGCCCTCACTGTTGGTTTTAGCACCGTTATCAGAATCATACACCATACTACCGACCGACATAATCATAGGATAATCCGGTACTCGTG
>JAFSIB010000020.1 GCA_017440005.1 Clostridia bacterium | reverse complement strand
GAATCGTATTTTTTAACAGTATAGCACAACAAACAAGGAATGTACAGTTCAAAATCGGTCATATCTCTTACAAATTTGCAATTTTTTGACGACTTTATTACTGTTCTTCTGTTACACCGCATCGCCCGGCAGGAATGAGGGTATGAATGTGCGTAAAAGCCATTATGACTCCAACCGAATATAGGTTGCCGAAAGCGGCGGAACGGTCAAGCGGCCGTTTGTGAGATCTGCTTTGCCGTTGAATGAATAGAGGGTTTCGGCGGCGTAAAGGCCCGCAACGTTCACGAAAGCTACCTCATCTTTGGGATTGATGGCAACCAATACCGCGTTACTGTCAATAAAGCGTTTATAAACAAGCGGATAATCGCACGTGATCAGTTCGATCCTTCCGCTCTCTTGCAAGGCTTCATGCCGTTTGCGAACGGCGATCTGCCGTTTCAGCTCATGAAGAATGGACTCACCGTCCTGCCACTGTTTTTCAACCGTTGGACGGTCCTCATCGGGGTCTTGCATAACATACAGTTTTTCGGCTTTTGCCGTGGAGAAGCCACTGTTTACCGAATCGTCCCATTGCATCGGCGAACGGGTTCCGGTGCGACGGTAACCGCCCTCTACCGACGTAACGTTTGGCAAATACCGCATCCCGATCTCATCACCGTAATAGATGAACGGTACACCCGGCATGGACATCATAAATGCATAGACCAATTTCATGTGGGTTGCATCGCAGAAATACGATAACCGCTCAATATCGTGGTTACCGGATGGGATGCACATGAGCCCGTTTCCACCGTTCTGTTTACAACTATCCAAATAGTACTCAAAAAACGCTTTGGCACTACCGGTTCCCGTTTTGGAGAAAAACGGGTTTTCCGAGTGAAACAGATCTTTATAATGTGACGGACCGAACGTTAACAGAAAATCCATATCAAACCCGCCTTTGAGGGCATGAACGGGATTGCCCCACTCAGCAATAAATGCTGCCTGCGGAAATTCGCGGTTCACCACTGCAAAGATCTGTTGCCACAGTTCAACGGTAGCGGATTCATCCTTATCATTTTTTACCATCGAACCTGCCATATCGACACGGAAACCATCACATCCCATTTTCAGCCAAAAACGGATAACGTCCAGCAGCGCCTCACGGGTGGCAAGAGCCGCCGGTGAGTCTACAGCACATTGCCACGGTTCCGTGATTTCAGCAAAGCCGTAGTTTAAAGCGGGTTGTGACGAATAGAAGTTCACGCCGCACGCACCGTTACGGTCTGAAATACCGCGGATAACACCTTTGATTCCCGGCATATTGTTAATATCCGTCCAGATATCATCCGTCCAAACATAGCGGTCGCTGTACTCATTTCGTTCGGGTTTTTTGGATTCCAAAAACCACTTATGCTCCACCGAGGTGTGACCGGGAACCAAGTCCAGCATAATACGGATATCACGTTTATGCGCTTCCTCAAACAGACGCTTAATATCCTCGTTAGTGCCGTACCGCGCGGCGACGGTGTAGTAATCACGCACATCGTAACCCGCATCGGTGAACGGTGAGTCAAAGCAAGGGTTCATCCAGATGGCGGTAAAACCCATCTCCTTGATATAATCCAGTTTTTCAATGATACCGTTAAAATCGCCGATACCGTCAGCATTGGTGTCCTTGAAACTTTGCGGATAGATCTCATAAAACACCGCATTTTTAAGCCATTCTTTCATAACTGCACCTCCGTTTATAAGATTATCGTAGCATATTGCGATGGTTTATGATATAATACTTTTCATAAAAAATATCATATTTTTACGCGAGGTGAAAAACATGAGCGTAATGTTGGAGAAACGGTATCAGCTCAACGGTGCAGATAGTTGGATCCATTGTCTGCCCCTGCACGTGAGTCCGTGCCGTAATACGCCGTACCATTATCACGAATATATTGAGATTTTGTTTTTCTTTTCGGGTGAAGGCATTGTGTGGGTGAACGGCAAACCCAATCGGTTTTCCAAAAACGATCTTATTATCATCAACGCCGAACGTGCCCACATGCTGGAGATTGAAAAAACTGCCGAGTATATCTGCATTAAAGCAATGCCGAGTATTCTGTATTCTGACGAACGGTTTTGCGATGAGTTTCGCTACGTCCTCCCCTTTTTGTCCGAGGTGCAAAACGAATACTTTTTCACCGAAGATGAAGCAAACGTACTGCAGGCAAAACGGTTGCTCACGGAAATCTTAAAAGAATGGCAGTCGATGGATTACGGGTTTGAATTGGCAATCAAATCGATGCTGCTTGAGTTTTTTTGGCGGGTGTTGCGATATTTGCGCCGACACGGTTCGGTTGCGGAGACTGCCGCCATCAAACCGGAAATTAAAAAAGCCATTCTGTATCTTACTGACCGCTACGCCACCGTTACCGAAAAAGAAGTGGCAGACTTGTGCCATTTGAGTTACCATCATTTTTCATACTTGTTCAAAAAGAGCATCGGCAAAAATTTTAAAGATTATCTGTTGGATCTGAAAATTCGGCAAGCGGAAAAGTTGCTGTTGTCTACTGAAAAGAGCGTGACTGAAATTGCACAAGACATAAATTTTTCAACCGCCAGCCATTTCATCACACAGTTTAAGAAAAAGACGGGGATCACCCCTCAAAAATTCCGCAAAACGCTGTATGAATAAAATGAGAGCAGACACATAGCGCCGCTATGTATCTGCTCTTTTTTAGTCAAAACTCCAGTTCATCCCGAAAAAAGCCGCGGGTATCGGCAAATCGGCCGTACCGATCCACCACCGATACGCGTACAAACTTAGCGCGATCATCCATTTCAAAATCCGCGCAGGTGACGGTGCCGCCGATCGGTGCAAAGCGGCGATACGGCTTTTTACTGCCCGTAAACACCATGATGCAGTTTACTTCGGAACATTCGATATGGATGCGGTTACCGACCATCGACACCTCGTGGAACACAGGGCCCATGGAGGAATACATCTCCCCCGTTTCCATGGCGGCTATGACGGCGTCGTACGTGAACCGTTCGGGCATGATCATGGTAAATCCGCCGAACGAATCAAACTCGGGAGAATCGGACGGTGCTTTGTTGTGATTATCGTCCGCACTGTGGCAAAAGATCCGCTTGCCGTGGCAAAGCATCTTATCGTAAAGAGCGGCATTGTATTCCAGATGCCCCAGCAAATAACTGCCGTAATTGCACATTTCCATGCTGAAAAAGCCTTCGTAGTCAAGTGAGTCCGCTTCGTCCTCCATCGACCACCACGGGTGGTTGTATGCCGCCAAATATCCGTTATCTTTCGCGGTCTGCACCATTTCGTTGATATAGGCAACGCTGTATTCACGCGGTTTCTGGGAACCGACTTTTTTGAATTTTGCTTTCTCTTCATCAGACACGTATTTGCAACAGTTCGGGTTGTAACACACCAAGGCTTCATTTTCCGGATCCCGCGCAAAGAAGTTGATATGGATCTCTTTATCATAAATATCATACCGACACTCTTTGTTGTTGCGCACGTACGTTTCGTAACCCGTGATCGTCAAAAAATCCTCATCGTTTAAATATGAATGATTCTTGGGCACTTCGTGATCGGTGATCGCCAGGATGGCATACCCCTGCCCTTTGTACAGTTCTTTGAGTTCCTGCGGCGTTTTTTGGCCATCCGAATACACGCTGTGACTGTGCAAATTGGCTTTGTACTGCTTTTTGTGCGGTGATATCAGATACATGGTTTCACACCCCTTATACGGGAAGAGTATACCACACAATGAGCCTTCCCGCAAGAGAAGAAACCGAACCTGTCCCACACCTTCGCATAAAATGAAGTGAGGAGGTGATATCAATGGCTGTATTCTGCTTGGAAGGTAAACGGGACTGCGTGGGGCTCAGCGTGCTGGTAAGTGTCGTGATCGGCGTTATTACCGCCTTTTTGCGCATCACCGGTGCGATCACGGTAACCCCTGCATTTTTGTGGGTGGTATTCGGCATCGCGGTGGGGTATCTGGCAATTTTGCTGGCATCCTACCTTTACCCAGGACAACCCTCTGTTTGCTGTGCCCGTTTCAGTCTTTCCGCACTGCTGATCGGCATTCTGCTCTGCATTCTGTTGGCCGTCATTCTGTTGGCTTTTACCTTTGTTGCCACCAGTATTCTCGGTGCGATCTTTACGGGACTGTTACTGGCTGCTTTCTCCTTAACCGTAACCGCAACCGCTTGTCTGGTAAAGTGCTCGGCACTTAACTGACAACGTACAAAGCCGCCCTCAACCGAGGGCGGCTTTGTGTTAATTGTTGGTAAAGCCGTATGTATCAAAGAACGCTGTCACGTCTTCCACCGTTTTGTCGTGCCGCGCTTTTTCGGCGGCAAACCCAATCAGGTGGTTTTTCACGGAAATATCAATATCGGCTGCACAGTAGCCTTGATAGTTTTCGCGGAAATAGTCAAATGCCTCGGCGATCATACCTTGATCTCCGCCGCCGTGCCCATCCAAAATGCTTTCTCCTTTGGTGACAACCGGCACCTTTCGCCATGCGGAATCCGCAAACGTGTACACCGAAATTTCCGAATCGGACATATTGGCGTACAGTTCGCCCTTGGTGCCGAAAATACGGATGTAACGGCCGCCTTCGTTAAAGGCATTCATGGTAAACGAAACCGTTTTGCCGCCTTCAAATTCCATGTTGACCACTTGATGATCCACCACGTCGTTGTTGGCGTGGAATACGCACAGACCGTAATCCGTGGTTTGTAAAGCGGTCATCACGTCTTCGTTGGTGGGAATATCCGACTTGGCGATACCCCTTGTACATGCCGGACGGAACCAACTGTTATCGGTACTGTTGTAATAAATATTGCGGCAGTTATACGGGCACGTTTCCTCAATGGGACAACCGCCGTCGATACAACGGACGGGAGCGCCTGCGGGAGCATTTTC
>JAFSIB010000144.1 GCA_017440005.1 Clostridia bacterium | reverse complement strand
GCGCGTGTGCACACAGTCCCCGTATTCTGCAGAAGCCTGCATCAAACGCTCTGAAAGTTTTGATATGCACGATCGTTTTGAAGAGTACGTTCAACTGTATGAAGAGGTGGTAGAGCGATGAAGGTCGTGTTCGTGACCAATTATTACAATCATCACCAGAAACCCTTGGCAGACGAACTGTACGCATTGCTTGGTGAGGAATATACGTTTATCGAAACAGCCCCCATGGACGAAGAACGGTTGCAAATGGGGTGGGGCGGTGAAGAAAAGCCGTCCTACGTGCGGCAACGGTACGTGAGTGAAGCAACCAAAGCGGCGTGTCAGGCGATCATCGACGAGGCCGACGTGGTAATTTTGGGTTGCGCACCGCTCGTACTTATCCAAACGCGATTACAGCAGGGGAAACTCACGTTCCTGTACATGGAACGGCTCCATAAAAGCGGTGTGTCACTGTTTCGCCTGGCGGGTCAGTGCATGAAAGCAATCAACCGCTATCTGCGTTTTCGCAATTTTTACGTGTTGTGCGCCAGCGCATATACCCCTCTGGATTACGCACGCCAGTTTGCCTTTATCGGCAAAACGTATAAATGGGGATATTTCCCGAAGGTCAAGCAATATGACGATGTGGATGCGTTGATCTAAGCAAAAGAGTCGGCTTCCCTGCTGTGGGTGGCTCGCATGATCGATTTAAAACATCCCGAACACGCGATCGGGGTTGCCAAACGGCTCAAAGCAGACGGTTATCAATTCACGCTTCGCATGATCGGCAACGGCGTGTTGGAAGAAGAAATGCGCCGCTTGGTGGAACAGGAGAACTTGACAGATTGTGTGGAGTTGCTTGGTGCCATGAAGCCCGAGCAGGTGCGCGAGTACATGGAACAAAGCGAGATCTTTTTGTTCACGTCCGACCGCAACGAGGGTTGGGGTGCCGTGCTCAATGAATCCATGAACGCGGCTTGTGCCGTGGTTGCCAACAGCATGATCGGTGCGGCGCCGTTTTTGGTACAGCACGGGGAGAACGGGTATTTGTACGATGACCGCGATCCGGAAGATCTGTACCGGCGGGTAAAGTATTTGCTGGATCATGCCGAAGCGCGCAAAAGCATGGCGCGCAAGGCCTATCGCACCATGGCGGACGAATGGAACGCCGAGAATGCGGCAAAGCGTTTTGTGGAACTGTGTGAACGGATGCTCGGTGGTGCATACAAACCGTTCCCGTTTGCAGACGGTGTGTGCAGCAAAGCGCCGATCTTGCGGAATTATTGGTTTAAAGCACGCAAAGAAAGGTGACGGAATGGATACTTCTACCAAAAAGTTTTTAAACGGTTCGGTCGTGTACTTCATTGGCAACGCCTTATCGCAATTGGCCAGTTTGTTGTTGATGCGGTTTGTCACCGGCCATATCTCGCCCGAGGAATACGGGTTTTATAATCTGCTCACAACCGTTTCCAATCTGGTCATTCCGTTTGTGACGTTGCAGATCGCCGATGCGGTGTTCAAATTTGTACTCAAATCCCAAACGGAAGACGAAAAGAAAAGTTACCTGACCACCTGCTTTTTGGTAACGGCCGTCAGTGCTGTTGTGATCGTGGCGGGCACCTTTCTTCTGTCTTGTTTCGTGGAGATCCCGCACGTGTGGTTGGTGGCGTTGTACGTGGTGTTGTATGCCGTAAACGGCATTTACCAAAAGGTGATCCGTTGCCTCAACAAAAGCAAAGTACTGGTATCCGGATCGCTCATGAAAACCGTGCTGTTCTTGTTGCTGGAGATCTTGTTCATCTCCGTGTTGGATATGCGCTTAGAAGCTTTGTTGCTGGCAAACATCCTGTCCATTGTTTTCTTTTTGGTGTATGCAGAACTGCGGGTGCGTTCTTTCAAGTTTTTGGATCTTCGCCCGATGCGGCTGCGTGTGTTCCCGCAGATGCTGCGTTTTTCCGTGCCGCTGATGCCCAACGCGGCGTTCTGGTGGATGACCTCTTCGGTCAACAACGTGATCGTATCCGCCAAACTGGGCGTGGATGTGAACGGCATTTATGCCGTGTCGGGTAAGTTTTCCAACGTGTTGTCGTTGGTAACCAATGTGTTAAATACCGCGTGGCAGGATACCGCTGTGGCGGATTACGGCAACGAGGGATTTGGCAAGTTTTTAACCAAAACGCTCAATATGTACGTCAAACTTATCTTTTCTGCCATCGCGGCATTGATCCCGCTGGTGGCGGTGGTGTTGCCGTATATGGTGGATCCGTCGTACTATGCGGCGATTCCCTATGCACCGTTTTTGTTGATCGCCGCCGGCTTGTCTGCGATGTCGGGCTTCATGGCGCAGATCTTCACGGGGCAAGGGAAAACCAAGACCATCATGACCACCTCGCTGTTTGGCATGGCGGTAAACATTGCGGTGATCGCCCTTTTGGTGGAACCGCTGGGACTGTGGGCGGCAGTTCTCGGATCGCTTGCCGCCGACACGGTGCTGGTGTTCTTACGGACGTTTTTGGCGCGCAAAGAATTTGCCAAAGGCGTGGAGTACCGTCACTTTGCGGTGGTGTTCGGCATGCTCGCGGTGAGTGTTTACTTGTATTTAACGCAAAATGCGGTGGTCAATCTCATTTGGCTTGTATGCGTGGCGGTGTTGGCACTCATCCTCAATCGCCCGTTTATGAAAGACCTCTGGTCACTGTTTACCCAACGCTTTTTCAAACGCAATAAAACACAGGACGGTGCCGCATGAAACAGTTGTTTGTGATGCATACGCAGTATAACCTGATCTTGTCGGCGGCGGTGTGCTCGCGTTACCCGAATGCCGAAAACACGTTGGTGCTGTTTTCGGAGTTTGCTTTGGGCGAGGAGATGCGGCAAGCCCTTTCAAAGGTGTTTGAACGCGTGATCGTGGTGCGGGACGGATTTTACAAGCCACAATCGGCATTGGACGAGATTCGCGAAATACGGCGTTGCCTTAGCAAGGTAAAAGGTATTTGGCATGAGCATTTTGACCGTGTTTATCTGTCACAAGAGCGCGTGTTTGATAAGATTCTGCATGCGCGTATGAAGAAAAACGATCCAAATGTGTATTGCTGCAACATCGAGGAAGACGCATACTATTCCCTCAACGAGAAATACAATGCTCCGGATTTTACGTACACGGAAAGTCGGCGCATGAAACGGCATCGTTTGTTATACGCGTTGTGTCTGGCGGGTTATCCGTATGATTACAAGGAAGCAACCTATTGTTACGGTATGAGCCGGATGTATCAAGGTGCAGCGTTGTTGTTTCCGTCCCTTGCCAGAAAAGAGGTTGCGGATAAAGAACTCACCGAGATCACGCAAGAGGAACTCGTCGCGGGAATTACCGCGCTGTATTCTCAAAAAAACGTATCGTATCCCAAGGCTGAAAAGTATCTGTTGTTTTTCTTTGATCTCATGGATCGGTACAAAAGCCCCGAAAAAGTCAAAGCTCTTGTGCAAGAGATGGTACAGATGGCTCAACGCGAAGGACGCACGATTCTGTTTAAATACCATCCGCGGGAAACCGATAAATTTGAAGACATAGCAGGTGCGGTGGAATTGCCGCATCTGGTTCCCGCCGAAAAGGTGTTGCTGGATCTGAAAGATACCGACACGGTTGTTGTCGGTAATGCCACGACCGCTTGCGTGGTAGCGGCAAAACTGGGATTCCGTGTTTGCTCTATCTGCAAATTGGAATTCCCCACAAATACCAGAATTCATCGGGTCATGGAACAAATGGGTATTACCTGTATCCGTGATATCGATGACATAAATATTTAATGACAAAGGAGAATGAACATGAGTGTAACAGCCGTTATCCCCGTACGTGAGGGAAGCAGAAGACTCAAAAACAAAAACATTGCCCCTTTTGCAGGAACCAACCTTTTGATCAACAAAATCGAACAGTTGAAAAAAGTGCCGGAGATCGACAACATCGTGGTGTCCTCCGACTCGGAATTGATGTTGGAAATGGCGGCATCGCAACACGTGATGACTCACAAACGCGCCATTGAGTTCTGTGACGAAAAGACCAAGACGTTCGGCGAGGTTGTGGCACATATCTGTTCCAACGTCCCGGGTGATCACGTGGTGTGGGCAACTTGCACCGCTCCGCTCGTGTTCCCCAAGCATTACAGCGAAGCCATTGCGTTGTACTATGAGGCACTTAAGAACGGATACGATTCTCTGGTGTCCATGGAGCAGTTCAAACGCTATTTGTGGGACGATAACGGCCCGGTCAATTATGAACTGGGACTCAAACACGTACCGTCCCAACAGTTGCCGCCGCTCTATTTCTGCACGGACGGTATTCTGATCGCGCCGCGTGAAAAAATGGTGGAATGGAACTATTTCCATGGTACCAACCCTTACAAATACATTTTGGACAAGCGTACCAGTATCGATATAGATGACGGTTTGGATCTGGCATGCGCCCGTGCATGGTTGGATATGGATGAGAGTGTATCGCAGATCGAACCGTATATGACGAAATAAGGTATCATTTCAAGCACAGTAAAGAGGAATCGCCATGCAAGACCATGTCAATATGGGAACCAACGGTTCCCTGACCACCGAACGCTTGTTGATCGCTCTGCTGCGCGCCGTGTTATGCGGCACGCAGTGGGACACTCAACTGACATTTGAACAATTCAAAAGCGTGCACCGCTTGGCGGATACGCACGATCTGGCGCATCTGGTATATGTAGCGCTGGAACAAAGCGGCACATTACCGCCGGCGGCCACGCCCGAAGAGCAAGCCTTTTTGGACGAGGCGGCAGAGCAAGTGATCAGTGTGCAATATCGGTACGCTAAACTGGATGCGGAGATGGAACACATCAGCACGGTGTTTGAGCGGGAAGGCATCGATTACATGCCGCTCAAAGGTGCTGTTTTGCGGGTGATGTACCCCGAACCGTGGATGCGCACCAGTTGCGATATCGACATTCTGGTGCGTGAACCCGATCTCGACCGCGCGGTTACCGCGCTCGTGGCAGAAGGCTTTGAAACCGACGGTGTGCGCAACCATCACGACGTGTTACTGAAATGCGACGGCGTCAACCTGGAATTGCACCACAATCTGTTGGAACGTATGCCGCAAAGCGATGCGGTGCTTTGCACCGTGTGGGATCACACGGTCAACCGCGGTCACTACTTTGTGGAAACGCCCGCGTTCTTTGTGTACCATCATTTCGCGCACATGGCGCACCACGTGTTGTGCGGCGGTTGCGGTGTGCGCACCGTGATGGATCTGTGGCTGCTCGTGCACAACAGCCAATGCTCCGCATCCGAGGTGTTGGACCTGTGCCGAAAGGGCGGCTTGGACGTGTTCGCTGAGCAGGTATGCACACTGGCAGAAGTGTGGTTCGGCGACGGTGAACCCATTGACGGGACCGAAGAATTGGCACGGTTTATTCTGCGCGGCGGCGTGTTTGGTTCCGAAACACAGCGTTACGCATCCAGCGCCGCCCGCCATGGCAAACGCGGCATGGCAAAGCGTGTGATCTTTATGCCGTATGAAGATTTAAAACACGTGTATCCGCAACTGGACGGCAAACCGCACCTTACCCCGTATTACCAGTGCTGCCGCATTTGTACCCGTCTGCGTCAAGGCCGCGGTAAAGGTGCCGTTGACCGTATCCGTAAAGTTGGCAAGCAAACCGACGAAGCGGTGGCGCAGATGCAGACGTTTTTAACGTCATTGGGCTTGCACCGCGGCACGGAGGGCGAAGCATGAGAATTTTATTGTTAGCCAACTATTATAAACCCGAAAAAGCCGCCAGTCCGTACCTCGGCGAAAACAAGCGCGAAGCGTTTGCAAAAGCGGGGTTCGACATGGTGTTATATACGCCCGTTCCCACCCGCGGTGTGTCGGAAGAGGCGCGCCGTGAGTACCGTCAGCGGTTATATGAGGAAGAACTGGACGGAAAACTCAAAGTACACCGTTTCCCGCTGATGCGGGAGGGGAAAAATCCCTTGCAACGTGCGTTTCGGTATGCGCTCAGCATTTGGAAACTGTACCGCTTGGCGCTCAAAGAACACGATATTGACATTCTGTCCATCAGTTCCACACCGCCGATCAATGGATTGATGTTCAAACGCATCAAGAAAAAACTCGGGTGCAAGGTGGTGTATAACCTGCAGGATATGTTCCCCGATTCGCTGGTGACCGCGGGCATGACCAAAAAAGGCTCACTTATCTGGAAACTCGGGCGCAAAATTGAAGATATTACGTATCGTGATTCGGATCTGATCGTCGCGTTGTCGGAGGATTTCAGACGCATCGTCCTGTCGCGCGGTGTACCGGAAGAAAAGGTCACCGTCATTCGCAACTGGGTGGACGAGCAGGCGGTCGTGGACATCCCGCGTGCGGATAACACGTTGTTTGACACGTACGGCTTAGACCGTGAGAAATTTTACGTATGTTACAGCGGCAACGTGGGGTTGTCGCAGAATATGGATATGCTCCTGGACGTTGCCAAATCGCTCATCGACCGCCCCGATATCGGGTTTGTCATTGTGGGTGACGGTGCATATAAGAAGCAGGTGGAAGCACGTGTGGCATCGGAAGATCTCACCAACGTCACGCTGCTCCCGTTCCAACCGTATGAGAAGATTGCCGAAGTATTCAGTCTGGGTGATTGCGGACTGATCATCTCCAAAGCGGGCACGGGCGTCAGTTCGGTGCCCAGCAAAACGTGGAGTATCATGGCGGCGGCGCGTCCCGTTCTTGCCTCGTTTGACAAAGGCGGCGAATTGGACGCTATTATTGCCGAAAGCGGATGCGGCGTGTGTGTCCCCGCCAACGACCCCGCGGCATTCCGCACAGCGGTGCTGAACATGGCGGATGACCGCGCGGCACGCCTGGCGATGGGCGAAAACGGGCGGCGGTATATTGAGGAAAACTTAACCCGCGCTATCGGCACCGCCAAATGGGTCGATGTGATGAAAGCTGTCACCGCCACCGAAAGAGAAGAGGTTTTGACTCATGCAGAATGAATATAAGACCTTATTCCTGCGCCAATCGTATTTGGATTGCTCGGACAGTTACGCGGCATCCCTGCGCCCCGATGCGCAAACGTGGGATTACGTGGTGCTCACCGCCTCCAACGATGCGCAAGCCAAAGCGTACGAAGCACAGATCGAACACCGCTTAGCGGCGGGCGTACTGCCGCAGTCCACCACCTATGCGGTGGTGCCCGATCCCGAGGGCAAACGGTGCGGTTCGGGCGGTGCAACATTGGCGGTGCTGCGGTATATCGCCGAACGCGAGGGCAAAGACGCGCTTTCCAAATTGCGTATTTTGTGCATCCATTCGGGCGGGGACAGCAAACGCGTACCGCAGTATTCGGCGTGCGGCAAGATCTTCTCGCCCGTGCCGCGTACCCTGCCGGACGGCAGACGCAGTACCTTGTTTGATGAATTCATGTACGGCATGTCGGGTGTCCCGTCACGCATCGCAAACGGACTTTTGGTTTGCTCAGGTGACGTGTTACTCCTGTTCAATGCTCTGCAACTGGATTTTTACGGTGACGGTGCCGCGGCGCTGTCCATCAAAGAAAAGGTGCAGACCGGTAAAAATCACGGGGTGTTCCTTGGCAATACCGAGGGCAACGTGGAACGGTTCTTGCACAAACAATCGGTAGAAACATTGGAAACCATGGGCGCCGTGGACAAAAACGGCAACGTGGATATCGATACAGGCGCCGTCATCTTCTCCGGCAAACTGGTGGAGAAGTTGTACACCTTGGTGGACACCCCCGAAAAATTTGACGCCCTTGTTAACGATCACGTGCGTTTGTCGTTTTATGCGGATTTTCTGTATCCGCTGGCAAAGGGGAGTACGCTGGATGCGTTTTATAACGAAACTCCCGAAGGCGATTTCTCGCCCGAACTGCGCCAAGCGCGTGAACAGATCTGGAACGCGTTGCACGGTTATCCGTTAAAATTAGTGCGGTTCTCACCGGCGGCGTTTTTACATTTCGGCACCACCAATGAACTGCGTCGTTTGATGACAACGGACATGCCGCATTACCGCTTCCTCGGTTGGACTCGAGTTACCAACAGTAACTATCACGGGGATGCGTTTGCCGTGTACAACAGTTATATCGGCAAAGGCGCTGCTGTCGGCAACGGCTGTTACGTGGAAGACTCCGACGTGCAGGAGGGCGCCGTGATCGGTGACGGCGCGGTGGTTTCGGGTGTCACGTTGCTGGGTGTTACCGTGCCGGCTGATACGGTGCTCCACGGCTTAAAACTCAGTGAGGACCGTTACGTCTGCCGTATGTACAGCGTGAACGATAACCCCAAGGAAAACACGTGGATGGGCAAGACACTCTCGCAACCGTTGTGGGAAACACCGCTTTTTAAAGTGTGCCCCACCATGGAAGCGGCCGTCAAAGCCACCCTGAACGGTGATACGGACGGCGAGTGTTTGTCGCTCAAAGACAGTTTTAACCTGGCGGACGTCACCGCCATTTTACCGTTCCAGGATAAACTGGACGATAAGATCATCGCGGAAAGTATTCTGGAAGCCATCGATGCGCGCACCCCGTGCGCTGCCGTGGCGGCACAGCTCCCGCAGGGTGTATCGGAACGCGTGGAGCGGTATCTGCTCCAGGAAGCCGCTCAACTGGACGAAACCGATCTTACACAGTTTAGCCGCAAGATCCGCATTTACTATTATGCTTCCAAACTCATCGACGGTGAGCGGCTTGCGGGGATGTGCTTTGATACCATCTGTAATGCCGTGCTCAAGGCAGCTATCCAAAATGCACAGTACGATCCCACCGTGTCCATCAAGCAGGACGAAGTGGTGGCGCGCCTGCCCGTGCGTGTCAACTGGGGCGGCGGCTGGACCGATACCCCGCCGCACTGTCTGGAACACGGCGGCACGGTACTCAATGCCGCACTGTTGCTGGATGGCGATGAACCCATTGAGGTAACGCTCCGCCGTCTGCCTGAACATAAATTTATTTTGGCATCCACCGACATCGGCAGTTATTCGGAATTCACCGAATTGGATGCACTTTGCAACTGTAACGATCCGCATGCCTCGTTTGCCCTGCATAAAGCGGCGCTCATCGCGTGCGGTGTTATCCCGCGTGAGGGCGGCATCTCCATGCAAGAGGTGTGCCGTAACCTCGGCGGCGGCTTGTACATGAATACCCGTGTGATCAATATTCCCAAAGGCAGCGGTCTTGGTACGAGTTCCATTCTGGCGGCGGCATGCGTCAAAGGCTTGTCGGAATTTTTGGGGTTGCCGCTCGGCGAAAACGATCTCATCAACCGCGTACTGTGCATGGAACAACTCATGTCCACGGGCGGCGGTTGGCAGGATCAGGTGGGAGGACTCATCGGCGGTGTCAAACTTGCCGTATCCGAACCGGCATTGGAGCAACAGATCCGTTGCCGTGCACTCACGCTGTCGCCGGAAACCGAGCGCGAACTCGGTGAACGGTTCGCCGTCATTTACACCGGTCAGCGGCGGCTCGCACGCAACTTACTGCGTGAAGTGGTGGGCAAATACATCGGATCCGATCCCGTGGCACTTGACGTGCTGGGCGCGTTACCGCAGATCGCGCTCGAAATGTGCGCGGCACTGGAAAACGGTGACGTGGATCGCTTTGCTCAGTTGCTCAACGCACATTGGGAGCAATCCAAACGGTTAGATGCGGGTTGCACCAACACGTGTATCGATCAGATTTTCTTAAGCATTGACGACCTCATTGACGGCCGCATGATCTGCGGTGCAGGCGGCGGCGGATTCTTGCAGGTCGTGATGAAACGCGGTGTCACATTGGATGACCTCGCCCAACGGCTGGACGACGTGTTTGCCGATTCCGGTGTACGCGCTTATCGCAGTCAGATCGTATTTTAACGTATGAAAGAGGTGGAAAGGCGCTATGACCGGCGAACAACTTTTTCTCTTGCTGCTCCGCTCGGTTTTTCGTAACGTCCCGTTTTCCCATTCTCCCACATTTGAAAATTTTGAAGAGGCGTACCGTTTGGCAAAACGGCACGACCTCGGGCATCTGGTGTATTATGCACTGCAAAAGCAGGGGAGATTGCCCGCCCCGCAAACCGAACATGAGCAAAAATTTTTACTCTCGGCGGAAAAACTGGTGCTGGGTGTCCAGTACCGCTATGCCAAAGCCGAAGGGGAGATCGCCCATCTCGGCCGTGTTCTCGGTGATGCCGGCATTGCCTATATGCCGATGAAAGGGGCGGTGTTGTGCTATCTGTATCCCGAACCGTGGATGCGGACGCGTTGTGACATCGACCTGCTGGTCCCCAACGATGCGTTTGACCGCGCGGTGGAGCTGCTCGTAAAAGAGGGCTACGCCGTTGACGGGGAACGAAATTATCACGATATTTCGCTGTTCTGTGACGGGGTGCATCTGGAACTGCACCACAACATCATGGAACGGCATGAACAGATGGACGCCATCCTGTCCCGTGTGTGGGAACATACCGAGGCAGACGGTTTCCATCACCGTGAAACGCCGGACTTTTTCCGTTTCCATCACGTGGCACACATGGCGCACCATTTCATGTTGGGCGGTTGCGGTGTGCGCACGGTGTTGGATCTGTGGCTGCTCAAACGCGCTCCCGATCATAACGAAGAGGCGGTGCGCACGTTGTGTGAGCAGGCGCATTTGCTCACCTTTTATGAGGGAATGTGCCGTCTTGCCGAGGTGTGGTTTGGCGATGCCGAACACGATGACGTCACACAGCAAAGCGAACAATTCATCTTGCGCGGCGGCTCTTACGGCACGCAGGATCAGCGCAACATCGGTATCGGTGCTACCGGCGGCCGTTTTGCTACGGCGCGAAAAATGCTGTTCACACCGTATGCCGATCTGAAAAAACTGTATCCGTCTTTGGACGGCAAACCGTGGCTCACCCCCGTGTATCAGCTGCGCCGCTTGTGCGGTCGCCTGACGTCCAAAAACGTATCCGCCGCCGTTCGGAACCTCAACGCCGTGCCGTTGCGTTCCGATCCCGCCGTACAGCAGGTCAGATCCATGCTGGATGCCTTGGAACTGGAATAATGTGATTACAATCCCTGTGTTGGATATACCCAACGCGGGGATTTTTTTGTAAAAAAAGACTTGACAATAGGTTAAACTTGCGTTATAACTTATATGTAATCGACTTTATAACTTTATAGGAATAAAAAGGAGGGGAACCGTATGCCGATCGAGTTTTTGTATTTAGGCGTGGTGTTTGCGGTCGCCATTGTGTGCTTTTCAATTCTCAAACGTCCGTTGTATGAGTGCATGTTGGTGTCGTTTGTGGCATTGGTACTGGTAACGGGTACGTGGGCGAATGTCGGCACGTACATTTGGGAGGCATTGCAGGAATCCACGTTATATGTGATTTTTGTGTTTATCATTTCAGCATCGTTGCTGTCCAAAACGTCCGTGATCGATGATTGTATTGCCATCATTTTATCCATCTTCGGCAGACTGCGCGGCGGTGCGGGTTTTGTGGCGATCATCGGCAGTTCGTACATGGGTTCGTTGTCGGGATCGGGTCCCGGTAACGTGGCAACCACCGGTGTGTTTACCATCCCCGCTATGATCCGTTCCGGTTTCCCGCCGCATTTAGCGGCAAACGTGGAGGCACAATCCAGCACCATGGGCAATATGATCCCGCCGGCAGGCATGATCGCCATTGCCTTTGCGGCATTGGATACGTTGTATCCCAATACGTATACCATGTCCCAGTACTGGATGCTGTTGTGGGGGATCGCATTGTGGTTTATCCTGCAACGTATCGTTACGTTGTATATCATGTGTCGGTATTACCACGTGGAACCCATGAAAAAAGAAGAGATCCCCAGCCTGCGCCAATCCTTAAAGCGCGGTTGGAAAGCGGTCTTTTTACCCATCATTGTCTTTGTTCCGTTTTTACTCACCAGTGAGTTTGAATCCTTTTTCGTATCTCGCCTTGGTACAGACGGTACCAAAGCACTGAACAACAGCCTGCTGTTGTTTATCCCGTCGCTGATTGTGCTGGCGGGTGTGTTGCTGTCGGGCAAGGAAACCCGCAAAACCATGACGTTGCCGACCATGTGCAAGGAGATCCACAAGGGTATGCTCAAAGTAGTGCCCACGGCTTCGCTTGTATTGTTTGCGTATTTTGTCAGCAACGTCTTTGAAGACCTCAATGTGGAAGCCGCCATTGGTGATTTTATCAGCAGTATGCAGTTGCCGCTTTGGGTGTTAGCGATCGTGTTGCCGTTGTTCACGGCGGTGCTCGGCATGCTGTTACCGGGTTCCACACAGGTCAAGATCTTCGGCGGTATCATCATCGCTGTGATGGCGGCGGCAGGCGGGAACCCCATGCTCGCAGCCGGTATGTTACCGTGTATCTGCGGCGCCATGCACGGCGTTACACCGCCGTACTGTGCGTGTGTGTATACCGGTATGGGTATCGCTCAGTCGGAACTCAAACCCACCTTGCTTAACTGCACGGTCTGGGTGATATTGCATTACCTGCTATCGGTTGTCATTCTGTTGGGATGGTTACCGATCTGGGGATTGGTATAAAGGAGGGAACACGATGCGTCAAAAAATCTATAAAGTACTCAACAGCATTTACGGTGTATTGATGTCTGCCTCGTTTTTTGCAGGATTTTTACCGCTTATCCCGTTCGTAATCGCCATCATCATCGGCGGTGATGCGGGAGAAGCCATTGCGGTGTTTCTCAGTAAACAGTATTATCCGTGGGTGATCATTGCCGGTTCTATCGCCTTAGTCGTGGGACTGATCGCCATGTACGTCGGCAAACTGGAAGCGCTGTCGGTCAAAAACGTCAGCGCCCAAACGGAAGACAAACAATAAAAAAACGTCCGATGCGTTGCATCGGACGTTTTTGTTTAGTGGGTCAGCAGATCGACCGCGTATTGTGCCGCTTCCGATCGATACTGATCACGGCGCATCACCACGGCAGGGTGACGGACGTACGGACTATCCGCGATGGTGAACAGGGTCACATTGCGGGAGAGCAGATCATTCTTGACAAGGGACAACGGCAACACGGTGGCGCCGATGCCATTGTACGCCAACGCCCAGGCAGCAGTGATGCCGCCTGCAATCTCGACGGCGATGGTGGGATGTACGTCGGAAGCGGCGCAGATCTTATCAAACAATTGCCGCATTTCCTGCCCTTCACCTACCGTTATGAATGGCAGATCCTTGCAATCCGCAAAGGATACCGCGGGATACGGTTCGGCGGGGGAAGCGGGTAACGTTTCGGCAAGTTCGTTCGGCACCACCAGTACCAGCGATTCGGTTTCGATCGGTACGGCTTCCAGCACGGATTCTTCCACCGGCAGATTCAAAATGGCAAAATCAAATTTACCGTCCATCACGTCGTGCCGCAGTTGCGCACTGGGTGCTTCCTGCAACACCACTTCCACCTGCGGGAACTGTTCCCGCACCGCTTTGACGATACGCGGCATTAAGGACACACACCGAAACGGCGAAACGCCGATGGTCAGCCGTCCGGCTTTGCCGTCTTTGAATTGTTCCATGGTGCGCAACAGTTGATCTTCCGCAAACACCATGCGCTTGGCTTCGTCTATGAAATACGCACCGGCGGGAGTCAGCGACACGGGATTGGTACCGCGGTCAAACAGTTTGACACCGAGGTCTTGTTCCAATGCCCCGATCTGTTTACTGAGTGCCGGTTGCGAAATGCCGAGTTCATTGCTCACAGCGGAAAAATTCCGCACTTCGGCAAGGCGCACGGCATATTCTAATTGACGACGGTTCATACCATCACCTCTGTTCTTAATCATATCTGTTTTCGGGTAAAAAAGCAAGATATTTATTGACTTTTGGGCGGCGGTATCTTACCATATAACTATTACGAAGTAAGGAGCGTATCACCATGCAATTTCCCGGTATTGTTGCAACCGATATTTTATTACCCAAAGCAGGCACCGACCTTCACAAATGGGCGGTGGTGGCGTGCGATCAGTTCACGTCCCAACCCGCGTACTGGCAGGAAGTGGAACGCACGGTAGGGGATGCCCCGTCCACGTTGCGGCTCATGCAACCCGAAGTGTTTTTGGAGCAGGGTGATCGCACCGCCGAAGTCAACGCCACCATGCGGCAGTATCTGGATGACGGCACGTTGCAGACGGCGGTGCACAACGGATTCATCGTGGTGGAACGCACGACCGAATCGGGTAAACGGCTCGGACTCATGGCGGCATTGGATCTCGAATGTTACGATTTCACCACCGGCACGCTGCTCACCCGCGCCACCGAAGGCACCGTCGCCGATCGCTTGCCGCCGCGTGTGAAGATCCGTCAGAATGCGCCCGTGGAAATGCCGCACGTGCTGGTGCTCATTGACGATCCGGACCGTACCGTGATCGAACCGTTGTATGAACAGAAAATCAACACCGTTCCGCTTTACGATGTCGAACTCATGCAAAACGGCGGGCATCTGCGTGGCTTTGTGGTGGAAAGTGAAGTCGATAAGCAGGCACTTTCCAAAGCGCTTTCCGCCTTGTATGAAAAAGCAGACGGGTTCTTGTATGCGGTGGGGGACGGCAACCATTCGCTTGCCACCGCCAAGATCTGCTGGGAAACTCTCAAAGCCACGTTATCGCCCGCCGAACAGGCAAATCATCCCGCGCGGTATG
>JAFSIB010000143.1 GCA_017440005.1 Clostridia bacterium | reverse complement strand
TAGCCATAGTCACACCGCAACCCAATGGTGTAGGCAATACTGCTGTTTGCCGGCAGTTCCGTATTGAGGGACAGCCCGCCGTTGTCATTGATACGGCTGTACGGACCTTCGTATAACACGGTGCTGCCGCTTTTTACGGTCAAGGTAAGGTGATTTAAATACCGCAGTGCTTCCTCGTTCTCAAACGGGAGTTGAACGGATTGCAACCCGATCTTTTGCAAAGCGGTTGTTTTATTGTGGATGATAAAGGCACCGGCGTGTTCCACATATTCACCCGCTTTTAAGGTCGGGTGCTCCCAAAAAGCCGGTTCTTCCTGCGCTTTAAAAGCCAACGTGTTATCGCCGAGTGCGACCAACTCAAAGGTTTGTGCCGTACCGAGTGCCGATACCGGTAATACGGAAGCGAGCAACAGCAGACCGCCGATGATGATACAACATATTTTTTTCAAGGGTGATCCTCCTCCGGCGGCGTTTTTAAACGTTTTTTAATCATAGTGAGTACCAAGGACAATACAGCGACCAGTACGATGCAAATGCCCAATACAGCGATCAGCATCGGCGGTACTCCCAAACCCAACACCTCAGGTTCCTGCACGGCAGTGGTGCTCGGCTCGGTATACGGCTTGGTTGCTAAGATTTCAGCCGATGTGGAAGCCGTAACCCCTTTAACGGGTTCAATGTTCTGCGAAAGCAAGCGGATCTGTTCGCCGTCCAACGCATCGGTGTACACAAACACATTATCCAACAGACCGGCAAACTGCGCTTCACCGTCAAACTCCGTGCCGATAACAAAGCGATAGCGGTCAATGCTTTCAATGGCAAAATTCTCAAATTCATGCCCCAGATAAAAGTGCCCGTCAACATATAATTTCACCGCTTCGGGCGAAAAGGATACCGCGATGTGATGCCATTCACTCGGCGGCAGGGCAGAGGACACGTTGCTTTCCACAACGTGGTGCAACGATAACGGGTCGATTTGCGGATCTTCCATAGATAAATGGATGCCGTTCAAGCCTTTTTCGGCGTTAACACTGTTGGGCGATACTTGTAACCGATAATTTCGATTGCGGAAAAAACTCAGCAAGAATTGCTCGGTGGCACTGTTTGCCTCTGCTTGATTTACCCAGGCGGAAAAGGTAAAGGAAGACAGCTTGCGAACCTGCGCGCCGGCAAGACGCAAATGCTGGGTATGACCGTCTAACTTTAATGCTTTGCCGCTGATGCCGCTGTCCACCCATTCAAACGTGTCGGGGGAACATTCCTGATTATCCATAATAAAGCGAACATCGTTCACAGATGCTTCACCGGGCTCGGTCACCACGTCAATACGTTCGGGCAAGGGGGCAACTTCCGCCTCGTCCTGTACCACCGTAACCGCCGCAACCTGCATGGTAAACAGTAGGCAAAACGCACCGATGATCGATGCTATACGACCTGATTTTGAAAACCGCATTACGATATCCAACCTTTCTCAGCGGTAGTATTTATAATACGCGACAACTGTTACGCGGTTGCCGGTAACGGTATCATCGCCGGTGATCAGTACGCCGTTATGGCTCATGAGTTCACCGTACTCCATTGTGGAGATCGGGCAGGCAAATGGCACGGAACCGTCGGAAAACCGCAGTTCCAGTTGCTCGGTGGCGGCGCAAATGCGCCCGTCTTTTCCGATCACGAGTTCACCGGTGGCTTCACGGCGTACGGCGTAGGTGATCAGTTTCCCGTCTAACTTTGAGCTTGCAGGCGGTATCTTATCTTTTTTTCGTCCGAATAACCACGCCATAAACGTACTCCCGACACACATAATATAACAGTATAATTGTACTATTTTTGAATCTTTGTGTCAACAAAAAAGAAAAATTCACAGATTATTAATTGCAAGTTTCAAAAAGACCTATTATAATCAACAGTAAGAAGTATGCGGGAGATGGTCGCGTGGAACAAAAACGTGTATTGTTGATCTTAAACCCCGTTGCGGGAAAAGCGCGGGGCAGAGCCTTGCTGTTTCCCCTTACCGACACGCTGTGCCGTGCCGGCTATGTGCCAACGGTGCATATCACCAACGCCAACGGCGATGCACGCCGCGTAGCGGCTGAGATGGCTTCGGGTTTTGATATGGTGATCTGTTTTGGCGGAGACGGTACGTTGAATGAGGTCATGGACGGCTTGCTGTCGGTTGGCAGTAAAGTACCGCTCGGTTATATTCCGGCGGGCAGTACCAACGATTTTGCCAGCAGTTTGAAACTTAAGTCGCAACCTATGGCGGCATTGCGCGATATTTTGAACGGTCACGTAGACCATATTGATGTTGGTTCTTTTAACGGGGAACGGCACTTTTCCTACATTGCTTCGTTCGGTATCTTTACCGCCGCATCGTACAGTGTACCGCAAACCACCAAAAATGCATTGGGGCATCTGGCATACTTATTAGAGGGCAGTAAGGAACTTTTTACAGCGCAAAGTTACCCCGTTCGCGTGGAAACGGAAGAAGCGTCGTATGAGGGCGATTATATATTCGGTGCGGTGTGCAACTCCACTTCGGTTGCGGGGTTGGTGCGGTTGAATCGCGGCGTTGTGGACATGAGCGACGGACTGTTTGAAGTGATCTTGGTTCGGCAACCGCAAAACGCCGCTGAATTGGCCCGTATTTTGAATTCGATCAATACCGGGAAATTTGATCCGCAACTGTTTGATTTTTTCCACACCTCACGTGCTGTGTTCACCATGCCGTCAAATTTACCCTGGTCCTTAGACGGGGAACGTGCAGAGGGCGGCACGACGGTATCGGTTCAAAATATACCGCGCGCTATCTCACTTTGCCATTGACATGTAAAAAACGAGAGCGGGATTTTTTAAAAATTCCCGCTCTCGTTTTATTTAACCGTAAATGTATTTGTGCAGGTCTTCTACCGTCTTTTTGGGATCGGTCAGCAGTAAGCCGCTGCCTTTCCCTTCCAACGACGTGTATTTGAACGTGCCGTTTTCCGGAATGTGGTAGCCGTTTTCCAATGTGTAGGACGCGTATGTCAACGCATTGCCCGCCATATCCAACAATTCATCGGTGGACATGTTGGTATCAACGTGCGACACCGCTTTGTACACCATGTTGACCAGTTGCGTGGAAGACATGGTTTTCATTTTTTCAAACAACAGCGTCAACACGTTACGTTGGCGTTCGGTGCGTTTAAAGTCACTGTCGATCTTACGGATACGCGCGTATTCCATGGCTTGGAAACCGTTCAGATGATGCACACCGGCAGCCCCCGTCAAAGGCGAGAAACCCGAATTATCGGGATCGTTGATGGAAACGAAACAACCGTTTGCAGGGATCTGCGTCATTTCTTTGGCGGTTACGGAAATATCCAAACCGCCCATGGCATCGATCAGAATCGGCAACACCTTGAAGTTGACACCGACATAATCGTCAATATCCAAACGGAAATTCTGGGCGATCATTTTGTGTTGCAAGGTGTGGCGTCCATACGCATAAGCGGTGTTCAATTTGCCGATATCGTTCTTACCGTCGCCGTCCTTATCACGGCCCGGGATGGATACCCACGTATCACGTAACAACGAAATCATTTTGATGGTTTTCGTGTTATCGTTGATGGATACAATAATATTGGTATCCGACAAACCGGAAAAATCACCTTTTCGACTGTCAACACCGACCAACAGAATGTTGCGGATGCCCTTGCCGTCGCCGCGCAACGGGATTTCCATTACGGCGAGCGTGTTGTCGTATTCGGATTCATCCACTTTTTCGCCGGTATCGCCTTCGTTTTCTTCTTCCTGAATGTTGACGTCGGCATTCGGGTCAAAATGATCGTCATCGGTAAAACTGATCTTACCGAGTACCGACGTGATCAAGATGAAAGCCGTGATGCACACGACACCCAAAAGTGCCATAACCGAGGAACCGACAATGGTCCAAATTCTGATTTTCTTAGGATATCGATATTGACGTGATTCGTTTTTTGCCATACGATCGTTCTCCTATCGTTTCACAACATAGTATCCGATGGACACCGATTTTTATCCGCGCAGGGCAACGGCTTTTTTTACCTCTTCGACAATGTGCTCCGCAGACAAGCCGAACAGTTTTAACAAATCCACTGCAGGGCCGGACTTGCCGAACGTATCCATGACACCCACCCGTAAAACCGGGACAGGGCACTCTTCGCACACCACTTCGGAAACCGCACTTCCCAGACCGCCGATGATCGAATGTTCTTCAGCAGTAACGATGGCACCGGTTTCTTTGGCGGCACGTACGATCGCCTCACGGTCGATCGGCTTGATCGTTGCCATGTTGATAACGCGTGCGTTGATGCCTTCGCCTTTGAGCGTTTCAGCGGCAATCAGCGCCTCGTTGACCATCAGACCGGTCGCAATGATCGTGACGTCGTTGCCCTCGGTCAATTGTACACTCTTACCGATTTCAAACTCGTAATCGTTTTCGTCGAAGATCACCGGTACCGCCAGTCGGCCGAAACGCAAGTAAACCGGACCGTCCCACTTGGCGGCGGCAAAGACCGCTTTGCGTGCTTCCACAGCATCCGCAGGGTTTAAGATGACCATACCCGGGATCGAACGCATCAAAGCAATATCTTCACAGCACTGATGAGTGGCACCGTCTTCGCCAACCGAGATGCCGGCGTGCGTGGCACCGATCTTCACGTTCAGATGCGGGTAACCGATCGAGTTGCGTACCTGTTCAAAAGCGCGGCCTGCAGCAAACATGGCAAAGGAGGAGGCGAACACCGTTTTACCGGTGGCGGCAAGACCTGCCGCAATACCCATCATGTTTCCCTCAGCGATGCCGCAGTCAAAGAAACGCTCGGGATGCGCTTTTTTAAATCCGCCGGTTTTGGTAGCGGCGGCCAGGTCGGCGTCTAAAACGACCAGGTCGGGACAAACGTCGGCAAGATCTACCAGTGCGGCACCGTAACCGTCACGCGTTGCCTTTTTGATGATATCAGCCATGTTTAACCCTCCTGTTCCAAAACGGCCAAAGCCGCTTTCAATTCGTTCATTGCCTGCTCATACTGCTCGGCGTTGGGCGCCGAACCGTGCCAACTGACTTGGTTTTCCATGAAAGAAACGCCCTTGCCCTTGATGGACTTCTGGATGATGGCAGTGGGCTTGCCCTTGCATTCACGCGCTGCTTTGAAAGCGGCTTCGATTTGGTCGAAGTCGTGAGCGTCAATGACAATGACGTTCCAGCCAAACGCGGCGAATTTTTCGGGGATGGGGTAGGGGGACGTTACTTCGTCCAACGTACCGTCGATCTGTAGGTTGTTGTTATCCACAACAATGCACAGGTTATCCAGCTTTTTGTGTGCCGCAAACATGGCAGCTTCCCAAACCTGACCTTCTTCGATCTCGCCGTCGCCAAGAATAGCGTAGGTGCGGTAGTCTTTGTTATCCAACTTAGCAGACAATGCCATACCAACCGCTGCGGAGATACCTTGACCCAGCGAACCGGTCGACATATCCACACCGGGAGTTTCCGTCATGCAGGGATGACCTTGCAACATGGCACCGATATGGCGCAACGACTTGATCTCTTCCACCGAGAAAAAGCCTTTGTGTGCCAATGCGCCGTACAAGGCGGGGGCGCAGTGTCCTTTTGAAAGAACGAAGCGGTCGCGGTCTGCCCAATCGGGACGCGCGGGATCAACGTTCATTTCGTTGAAATACAGATACGCGAGCACATCGGCAATCGAAAGCGATCCGCCGGGGTGGCCGCTTTTGGCGTTGTAGGTGCCTTCAATGACCGCCATGCGGATATGCAGTGCGATCTTTTCCAAGGCTTTGCATTGTAATTTTTCCATCAAATGCTCCTCCTTTTTCGATGGAATTCGCATAATCGCCGATATTATAACACAAAGGTACGAAAAATGCTATACCTCTTTGAAAAATTTTGACAAGAAAAAAGGTTGACTTTTTTCTCTGTTCCTATTAGTATAGATAGAAGATTGAAAAAAGCGGAGGTCATTGGGTATGAAAAACACGGAAAAAACCATGGAAAAGGTCGTTTCCTTGTGCAAAGGACGCGGCTTTGTATTTCCCGGTTCCGATATTTACGGCGGATTGGCAAACACCTGGGATTACGGCCCTCTGGGCGCTGAACTGAAAAACAACATCAAGCGCGCATGGTGGAAGAAATTCATTCAGGAAAATCCGTATAACGTTGGCTTGGATGCTGCCATCTTAATGAATCCGCAAACGTGGGTGGCAAGCGGTCACTTGGCGGGTTTTTCCGATCCGTTGATGGATTGCCGTGAATGTCATGAGCGTTTCCGTGCTGATAAGTTGATTGAGGATTGGTGTGCCGAAAACGGTTTTGAGTTACCCAAGCCCATTGATGCGTTTTCGCAGGATGAAATGAAAGCGTTTGTGGAGGAACACAACATCCCTTGTCCTACTTGCGGTAAACATAATTTCACCGATATCCGTCAGTTTAATCTGATGTTCAAAACGTTCCAGGGTGTCACCGAAAATGCGAAAAACACGGTGTACCTCCGTCCCGAAACCGCGCAGGGCATTTTTGTGAATTTCCCCAATGTTCAGCGCAGTGCGCGGAAAAAGCTGCCGTTTGGTATCGGTCAGATCGGTAAATCATTCCGCAACGAGATCACCCCCGGTAACTTTATTTTCCGTGTGCGTGAATTTGAACAGATGGAATTGGAGTTCTTCTGCAAACCCGGCACCGATCTGGAATGGTTCTCCTATTGGCGTGAGTTCTGCCACAACTGGTTGCTGGCGATCGGCCTCAAGGACGAAAATCTTCGTCTGCGTGACCACGATCCGGAGGAACTGTGCTTCTATTCCAAAGCCACGACCGACTTTGAATTTTTATTCCCGTTCGGGTGGGGTGAACTGTGGGGCGTAGCGGACCGTACTGACTATGACTTAACGCAGCATCAAGAAACCTCCGGCAAATATATGACCTATTTTGATCAGGAAACCGGTGAGCATTATATCCCGTATGTTATCGAGCCGAGCCTGGGTGTAGAGCGTACGGTGCTGGCAGTCCTGTGCGATGCCTATGACGAAGAGGTCGTAGACGCCGAAAAGAACGATACCCGTGTGGTATTGCACTTGCATCCGGCACTGGCGCCCTTCAAGGCTGCCGTTTTGCCGCTGTCCAAAAAACTGTCGGACGAAGCCATCAAGATTCGTGACGAGTTGTCCAAGTACTTCATGGTTGACTTCGATGACGCCGGTTCGATCGGTAAGCGTTATCGCCGCGAAGACGAGATCGGCACGCCGTTCTGCATCACGTATGACTTTGATTCCGCACAAGACGGTTGCGTAACGGTACGTGACCGCGATACCATGCAGCAAGAGCGTGTCGCTATTGCGGATCTGAAACAATATTTAGAAGCAAAAATCGCCTTTTAATCTCACGACCCACCATATTTTGTATGGTGGGTCTTTCCTTTTTGCCAAAAAATGCACGTTTTTTGTCGTTTCCATATTGACTTTTTCGGGGATTGGCAGTATGATAAATGTGTCTTTTTTATTAACGCCTACGGATAAAGGCGGCGAGTGAAACCGTGACAGGGTTCGGACCCCGTCACCCTAGCGCGGAGGTATGCACATGAAATTACTGGAAGACCGCATCCGGCGTGACGGTGAATGCCGTCCGGGCGATGTACTGAAAGTGGATAGCTTTTTGAACCATCAGATCGATGTGGCACTGCTGTGTGAACTGGGCAAAGAACTGGAACGGTTGTATCACGGTGCCGGTGTTACCAAGATCTTAACGGTGGAAGCGTCCGGTATCGGTATTGCCTGCATTGCGGCACAGTATTTCGGTGTACCGGTTGTATTTGCGAAGAAGTCTAAGACGAGTAATATCGCCGATGATGTGTACGCTGCCAAGGTGGATTCGTACACACACGGTGTCACCAATACCGTGATCGTGTCCAAGCAGTACCTGCATCCGGAAGATCGCGTGCTGATCGTGGATGACTTTTTGGCAAAAGGACAAGCCTTGCTCGGTTTGTCGGAGATCATTCGTCAGGCGGGCGCGGAGATCGTCGGTGCCGGCATTGCGATTGAAAAAGCGTATCAAGGCGGGGGAGACCTCTTGCGTGAGCAGGGCGTGCGCGTTGAATCGTTGGCGCGGATCGCGTCCATGGATCCCGAAACGGGAATCCAATTTATTTAGTTACAGTACCGCAGTTACTGCGGATGTAAGATTTTTAAATTTACGGAGGGAAAACACATGAAAAAAATCCTGGCACTTCTCCTGGCAGTCGTCATGGTGTTCGGCCTGGCCGCTTGCGGCGGCAACGGCGCCGACAAGGAGGAAGATCTGGTCGTTGGTTTCATCTTCTTGCACGATGAACAATCCACCTACGACAAGAACTTCATCGATGCTGCTAAAGCGGCTTGCGAAAGCACCGGCGTGAAAATGGTTCAGAAAACTCAGATTCCTGAGTCTGAAGCCTGCTACGACGCTGCGAAAGAGTTGATCGAGGTCGAAGGTTGCGACATCATCTTCGCTGATAGCTTCGGTCACGAGTCCTTCTTGATGAAGGCTGCTAAAGAGTATCCGGATGTGGAATTCTGCCACGCCACCGGTACCCAGGCTCACACCGCCACCGAACTGAAAAACTTCCACAACGCGTTTGCTCACATCTATCAGGGCCGTTACCTGGCGGGTGTGGTTGCCGGTCTGAAACTCAAAGAGATGATCGATGCCGGCAAGATCACGGCAAAACAAGCGAAGATGGGTTACGTCGGCGCGTTCACCTTTGCTGAGGTTATGTCCGGCTACACCTCCTTCTATCTGGGTGCAAAATCCATCGTTCCCGAAGTGAAGATGGACGTTCGTTTTACCGGTTCCTGGTACGATGAGCAGCTCGAGAAACAGGCAGCTCAGTCGTTGATCGACGGCGGTTGCGTGCTCATTTCTCAGCATGCTGACTCCATGGGCGCTCCCACGGCTTGCGAAAACGCCGGTGTTCCGAACGTTTCTTACAACGGTTCCACCAACGCGGCTTGCCCCGAAACCTTCCTGGTTTCCTCCCGCATCAACTGGGTGCCTTACTTCGAGTACATGATCAACCAAGTCAAGAACGATGCTGAAATCGCGATTGACTGGGCCGGCGACCTGAAGAACGGCTCCGTTGCGTTGACCGAACTCGGTAAGAGCGTTGCTGCAGGCACTGCTGAAAAACTCGCTACTGTTGAAGCCGGTCTGAAAGATGGCACCATCAACGTGTTTGATACCGCCAACTTCACCGTGAAAGGCGAGAAACTCACCTCCTATATGGCGGACGTTGATACCGACGCTGATTTTGCGAAGGATACCGAGGCTATTGAGAACGGTGTATTTTATGAGTCCAAACATCGTTCCGGCCCGTACTTCGACATTGAAATCGACGGCATCACGCTGTTGGATCGCAACTACGGCGAATAATCAATAGGTAATTTTAGGATAAGGCGGGGCACCCGAATGCCCCGCCTTGCCTTGATTTTTACTGTTGAACTTGTCTTGCGGAATTCCGCAAGACGATCTTGAGCAGTAAGAACAGGCACGAGGAGGAAAAGGAATGGCAGCAGTACCTGCGATCGAACTGAAGAACATTACCAAAACCTTTGGACACGTTGTGGCGAACAAAGACGTTTCGCTCACGGTCAACCGCGGTGAGATCTTATCGATCCTCGGTGAAAACGGCAGCGGTAAAACCACACTGATGAACATGATCTCCGGCATTTATTTTCCGGATGAGGGTCATATCTTCATTGACGGCGAGGAAGCGGTGATTGCTTCTCCCAAAGATGCATTTGACTACAAGATCGGTATGATCCATCAGCACTTTAAATTGGTTGATGTGTTTACGGCGACCGAAAACATTGTACTGGGACTCAAAGAAGAGGGCCGTTACAATTTAAAAGTTGCCCAGAAAAAAGTGCAGGATATTTGTCAGCGGTACGGATTTGACGTGGATCCCAAAAAGAAGATCTATACCATGTCGGTATCGGAAAAACAGACCGTTGAGATCGTCAAGGTTTTGTACCGCGGCGCAGACATCTTAATACTGGACGAGCCGACTGCCGTGTTAACGCCGCAGGAAACTCAAAAACTGTTTGCGGTTCTCCGCCGTATGCGGGATGACGGCAAAGCCATTATCATCATTACCCACAAACTTCACGAGGTGTTGAGTTTGTCGGATAAAGTGGCGGTCCTGCGCAAGGGTGAATACGTTGGTACTGTCAACACGGCAGAAACCAATGAATCGGAACTGACCGAAATGATGGTCGGTAAGAAGATCTCCCTCAATATCGAACGCAGTGAACCTAAGAATGTTACTCCGCGTTTGGAAGTACATCATATTGATTGCACGAACCGCGAGGGCGTTTTGGTACTGGACGATGTATCCTTTACCGCCAATGCGGGAGAGATCTTGGGTATTGCCGGTATCGCCGGTTCCGGTCAACGTGAATTGCTCGAAGCGATCGCCGGTTTGCAAAAACTGGATAGCGGTGCGGTGCTGTATAATAATCCCCAGACCGGTAACATGGACAACCTGTGTTCCAAAACGCCGTTGCAGATCCGTGAACTTGGTGTGCGCTTGTCATTCGTTCCGGAGGACCGTCTTGGCATGGGCTTGGTCGGCAACATGGATATTATCGATAACATGATGCTCCGCAGTTATACCAAAGGAAAAGGTATGTTCGTGGAACGCAAAGCCCCCAAAGATCTGGCGGAACACATTATCGAAGATCTGGAAGTGGTCACGCCCAGCGCTACGACACCTGTCCGTCGGTTGTCGGGCGGTAACGTGCAGAAAGTACTGGTCGGACGCGAGATTGCGGCTTCTCCCACGGTGTTGATGGCGGCGTATCCGGTGCGTGGATTGGACATCAACTCTTCGTACACGATCTATAACCTGCTCAACGATCAAAAAGAACGCGGTGTTGCCGTGATCTTCGTTGGTGAAGATCTCGACGTGCTCTTGGAATTGTGTGACCGTATTTTGGTTATCGGTTCCGGCAGGGTTACCGGTGTGGTGGATGCCCGTACGGCAACCAAAGAAGAGATCGGGCTGTTAATGACCAAGACAGAGGGAGGTGCGCAGCATGGCTGATGTGGTAACCAAAAAACATACACACGAGCCGGCGATCACGATCGCCAAGCGTGACGACCTCGTGTGGTGGAAAGCTTGGCTGATTCGATTAGCCGCAATTTTGATCGGTTTTTTGTTGATGGGTTTTGTATCGGTGATGCTGACAAAGGTATCGCTCGGCGAAGTCTTTTCCATGATGATCCGTGGTGCGTTCGGCCGATTGTTTGAGGGCGGAAAAGCCACCATGTTGTGGAAATTCTTGCAAGAAACCGCCATTCTGTTGTGCCTTACCTTGGCGGTGACTCCTGCATTCAAAATGAAATTCTGGAACTGCGGTGCAGAGGGACAAGCCTTAATGGGCGGTCTTGGCGCCATGATCTGTATGCTGGAATTGGATGGCATAACACCGTGGTTACACACGGTGCTCGCGGTGGTGTTGGGTATCGTGTTCGGTGCCGTGTGGGGGTTGATCCCCGCGTTGTTTAAGGCGTGGTACGGTACCAACGAAACCCTTTTCACCTTAATGATGAACTACGTTGCCACGCAGTTGGTTGCGTACTACGTGTTGATTGCCAGTAAAGGTCTTACCGTGATCCGACCGGTCGAAACCGGCGCGCTTCCCGTTTTGGGTAACCAAAAGTTTTTGCTGAACATTTTGGTTGTAGCCGTAACGATGGTTATTCTGTATTTCTACTTAAAATACAGCAAACAGGGGTATGAGATCGCCGTTGTCGGTGAAAGCCAGAATACCGCACGGTATATCGGCATCAACGTTAAGAAAGTAATTATCCGCACCATGGTGATCTCCGGTGCGATTGCCGGCCTTGCAGGCGTCCTGCTGGTTGCGGGAACCGACCATTCCATCAACACGCATACGGTGGGCGGTCTTGGCTTTACCGCCATCATGGTATCGTGGCTCGGCTTGTTTAACCCGTACATCATGGCGGCCATGTCGGCGCTGGTGGTCTTCTTAAATATCGGTGCCGCCAAAGTAGCCGATACCTTCTTCTTGAACAGTTCGTACGCCGATATCGTAGCCGGTGTTGTGATTCTGTTTGTGGTAGGCTGTGAATTCTTCATCCGCTATTCGGTTAAATTCCGTCATACGAAAAAGGAGGTGCGCGCATGATCACCGCTTTTATTCAAAGTTCCATCCCGCTTGGCGTTGCGCTGTTGTTCGGTTCGGTCGGCGAGATCGTGACCGAAAAATCGGGACACCTGAACCTGGGTATTCCGGGTATTATGTACGCCGGCGGTATCGGCGGTGTAATCGGCGCTTTTTTGTATGAGCAGGCATGCGGTAACCAACTTGCCAATATGAATCCGTTTTTGGCAGTTATCATTCCGTTGTTGGTTTCGATTCTGTTCTCCATGCTGATGGGCCTTCTGTACAGTTTCCTTACCGTCACGTTGCG
>JAFSIB010000019.1 GCA_017440005.1 Clostridia bacterium | reverse complement strand
GGTCGTCACAAAGTGATTGCGGAGATTGATCGATGCGTTGGTCGTGCCCGCTTCGGCAAGCGAGATCCAGAATACAAACGCTTCGTTGTTTCCCACTTTTTTACCCAGCGGCGTAGCTGCCCTCCCATGTTGGACCTGCGCACTTTTCGCAGTAGCATCCTTCTTGGTCCACTTGAGACCGTTACCGTAACCGGAGGGCGAGGTCTCCTGTGTTGAAGTGGAATTCGTGGCGTTAAAAAAACTGCTATGGGACGATACGGTGCTGTCGCTGTCCCAATCCGCTAAAATTGTGCGATCAAAAGGGACGGTAGCAACGTCCGCAACAGCTGATAAGCCCGCAAACACCTGCGTAATTAAAAGGGCAATTGTCAGACAGATGGCTATCAAATGGGTTCGCTTGCTATAAACAGACATATCCAGTTTCCTCCTTTGTGATGACTGTTGTCATCATTGTAGCACGCAGTGCATCATTTGTCTTTGCACAAAACGATGAAAAAACAAAAATCGGTCGTATTTGCACAAAATCACACAGTGGTCGACACGTTATTCCATCATTGCTTTCTTCCAGCCGATCATACATTCCGGGAACAGTTGAGCCGACATACCGCCGTCAACCGTTAATTCGGTACCGGTTACACTTTTGGAAGCATCACTTCCCAAAAACCAAGCGGCGTTAGCGACATCCTCGAAATCCGCGATATCGCCGATCGGCGCCACTTCTCCTTTGATGATCTGTTTATCCCCCATTTTGTACCAACGCTCCGTCTTGATCGTGCCCGGCAGTACCACGTTGCTGCGGATGCCAAAGCGCCCGAGATCGATCGCGAGAGATTTGGAAAAGCTGTTGATGCCGCCCTTGGACGCGCCGTAGGCACAACGATTGGGGATTGCCTGATAGGCGGTATTGGAACCGATGAACACAATGGCTCCCTTGTGACGTTCCCGCATACGCAATGCCGCTTGACGGATCGTCATGAAATTCCACACTAAATTGGTTTCGAAAACCCGTTGAAATTCTTCAACCGGAACAGTCCAGAAGTCCATGCCCTTGGCAGGGTCTGTACCAAAGCCCAAGTCAGCGGCATTAAGCACGACGGTTTCAACAAATCGACCGGTTGCATCAATATCGCGGAAGATATCAATCGCCTGCTGTTCGTTACGAATGTTGTATTCGTAACCCTTGGCAAAAACTCCATATGTATCCGTCAAAGTTTTAGCCGCACATGCGGCTTCTTCACCCTGCCGGCTGGTAATGAAAACGTCCCAGTGTTCTTTGGCAAAGCGTTCGGCAATGGCATAGCCTGTACCGCTTTGTGCACCGGTAACAAAAACTGCTTTTTGCATGCTGTCACCTCATTAAAAGTAAAATTTCGATTTTGCCGGACGAATATCGGTCAACGCGCCCGTGTAATGCCGCAGCGTGTGCACAGTGTACGGATGCTTCAAGCACTCCTCCTCGTTGATCTCAATTCCAAGCCCCGGCTTATCCGGAATGGTGATATAGCCGTCTTGATAAGTAAGCGCTTCGTTAGTAACGTCTTTGCGCCACTCCACGTCGCTGTACATGATCTCCAAAATCGAGAAGTTGGGGCAGCAAGCTGCCAGCTGCAGCGTTGCGGCGTTGGCAACCGGCCCGGATGGATTGTGCGGTGCAAACGGAATATAATAGCTTTCCGCCACCGCCGCAATTTTTTTGAGTTCCATGATACCGCCCGCATGGGAAATATCGGGCTGAATATAATCCGCTGCGCGCATTTCGAACAGGTCTTTGTACGATTTGAGTGTGTACAACCGCTCACCTGCCGAAATTGCAACGGGCGATTTATCGCGCACCGCTTTTAACGCTTCCAGATTATCCGGCGGTGTGGGTTCTTCAAAGAACATCGGCTCGAACTGTTCCAACTCCTTGGCAATCTTGATACCGGTTGGCACGTTGAACCGTCCGTGGCCCTCGATGAGCAAATCCACGTCTTTGCCTACAGCCTCGCGCACGGCTGCGACACATTGCAGCGCGATATCCAGATCTTTGTTGGAGATTTCCAGATACGATTTGCCAAACGGATCCCATTTCATGGCAGTCACACCGCGTTGCACGGCAATTTTGGCTTTCTCACCAAATTCGGCAGGTGTTTTGGCACCGGCAAACCATCCATTAACGTAAATACGTACTTTCTCGTTCACTTTGCCGCCAAGCAGCTGGTACACCGGCACGTTCAGATGCTTGCCCAGTATATCCCATAACGCCATTTCCACGGCGGAAAGCGCCGACATCAAGACCGCACCACCGCGCCAATACGCATCCCGATAAATATCGTGAAAATGCTTTTCGATGTTCAGCGGGTTTTTGCCAACAAGATATTCCTTGATGTGTTCGACGGCGCCCAATAATGCTTTTTCCTTGTATTCCAGCGTTGCCTCACCCACACCGGTGATTCCTTCATCGGTGTAAACCTTCACAAATACCCAATTGGTGCGGAAACAATCTACCACAAAACATTTCACATCGGTTACTTTCATAATTCTTCCTCCTTATACACATCCAAAATCCGCTTGTTATCGCAAGAAAAATTCTCGGCATCCAGCCGATCGAGCAGCCCGAAATGCATCGGTACTACCACGCGAGCACGAATGCGTTCAGCAAATCGTGCGGCATCCTGCTTGTTCATGTTGTTGCCCGCACCGTTGATAGGCAGAAACAAGGCGTACACATCGGACGGCACGTGCGCAAAAATGCGCTGATTATACAGCGTATCGCCGGTGACGTAATATTTGTGCTGACCGTTATCGATCACAACGCCGATCGCATACGGATCGCTGTGCACAGCCGGAACCGCCGAAAACGTGAAGCCGTGTTCGCTCCACATTGTACCGGCATCAAATAACACGTAATTGTTTTTGCCGCCGATTGCACGTATTTTCTGCCACACCGAAAAGGGCGACAACACCGTCACCTGCGAATCGGCGGTCACGTACCGTGCCACGGTTTCGGGATCATAGTGGTCGAGATGCTCGTGCGTAATAACCAATACATCCGGCTTCACGGAAAAGATGCGTGTATCTACGGGAACATTCCGCTTTTTGTTCGGATCCGTCCGTCCCACACTGTCGGACAGATACGGGTCGATCATCACTGTGGTTCCGTTCTTGTGAAACAGCAAGCCCGCCTGTCCCAAAAACGTCGTTTTCATAGTACGATCACCGCCACGTCCTGTGGCTTCACCAAAACGCTCGTGCCGCGCACCGCGATTTCTTGTGAGATGGGATTGTTGTTCCAAACCGCGATCGCCACACGACCGTCCTTGGCATGGAACTCACCATACGGGCAATTGGCAGGCAGAATGAAGGATTCTGTCAACCGATAAGTTCCCTCATAGAAAAACTCTTTGTACTGTTCTCGCAAAGCCAGCAACCGTTTCAGCGCGTCCGCATACGCAGGTATCTCTCCCAGCAGGCATTTGCGACCGCGATAGATGCTGACATCATACCGCAAGCCGTGAATGAATGCATAGTTGAGTTGTTGTCTCATATCCGCGCGGTCGTCGTGCAACAGGCGGTTGGATACAACCTCCTCCGGAAACGTTTGACGGAACATCTGCGGGAAGGATTCTTTTTCATACCACGTGCCGATCTCATGGCCGTGGTGAAACTGAACGTACGGTGAAAAGCAATCGACCGTATTTTCGGTACCAACCGCTTGATCTTCACCGATCAGCCCGTGCAGCACATCCAGATTTTGGCAACGGTAATATGCCTCATCGTCAATGCGGTTACCATGCTTATGCGTGGTATCAAAGCAAGGACGCGGCAAGTGACCGCCGACTTGATCGAAGAAGATGCAATCGGGATCAAAGTTCAACTTCAGCTTGGCAGATTCCACCAAGCGATTCTGCCACTCGTCGGTGGCTTGACAAGCCGACACAAGTGTTTTGTACCCAAACTGGTTGAGCAGGGTGCCGTCGTTGGAGAATTTATAGAATTCCTGGTATTCATTGCCATCAATATCCTTACGGCACACCGCTTTGCCCTTGAGACGATAGTAATCGGTTTGTGTATCGATCAACACGCCCTGTGAATACAGCAGCACGCGTCCCCCGTCCTCACGAATCTCACGAATGGCTTTGCGCAGCTCCTCTTCGCCGCCCAGCGCCGGATCGGGCTCGTATTCGGGATAGTGGTTATCAAAGCAGCCTTTCCACCATCCAAACACCAGCAAGCCTGTTAATCCCACCGCTTTGCAATCCCGCCACGCTTTGACCAGATCGCGGTACGTGAAGAATATCTCGCCGTATTGGTGCTTGCAAATGATGCGTTGCCACCCGCTCAGATGGGTAACCCAATCCGGACGTTTGTATGGGGTATACCACGTATCTGCCCAACGGCGATAGCACTCAGAACCCTTCCGCCAGTCACCGGCAAACAGATTCAGGACTGTTTTTCCACAGGTGACCATTTCGCCCGCGAGTACCGCCGGATAATGGCTAACCGATAACATCAACGCATCCGCACAATGGCGCGGCGTGTTCTGCGCATTCAGCACACAAACGCGAAAACGCTCGTCATGGCGACCCAAATACAAAAAGTATCCGCCGGTTTGCACACCAAACCATGCCATGCTGGACGGGAACGGATAGGTTTGGCTATAGGTGATCTGATGATAATCCGCCGACATGTACTCGGTGTGATATCGATCGCGAATCGCCTGCCACGGGTTTTCAATCCGACGACCAAGCCCCATCGGCATCAGCAAAGTATCCCGCATACGATCCGCATCGCACAAGCAATCAAACGACAAATACGGATACTGGATTTCATTGACCCGTACGCCCTCGTGACGATTGTCGATCTGGGCATAAAAGCACAGTCCTGTATCTGTTTGGTCGATATACGCGGTCAGCCCGATATCAAACACCCGACCATCGTCCCCGATCAATTGCTCATAATGAACGGCAAGCCCCGTTTCGGTTTCACATACCGAACCATGCATATCGCGGGAATGAACCGTCAGTTCCCGATAGACGCCGTCATCCAAAAAGACGCGAAACAATTCACTGTCTGCCGTTAAGCGAAGCGGCGTACCGTCGCACCGCATTTCCGGACGGCTATTATCATCCAAGGAAAAGGTAAAGATACCGCAGGTTAAGCAATGATTCATAATTCTCGTCCCCTTTTTAGGTTTTATTGCATGTTGTGATGCGTTAAAGATTTGACTTTTTGCCGACTTTACTGTAAACTAATCATATCATATACTCCGCTTGTTTTTCTTTCGGAATTTAATCTGTTTTTTTAGATTTTCTATACTATCCGTAAAGGAGTTCACTATGAACATCTCAATGCCCGCTTTTTTCGGAGCAGGACTGTTTGACAGTCGGCAAAAATTCGGCAACAAACTCACCAGCGAGCCACGGTCTGTATCCTGTTATGAGTTGGAATACTTTGTGGTGGACGGCGGTACCGCGTATATTAACGATACCGCACACCCAATCCGCAAAGGATACGTTCTGCTCGGTAAACCGGGCGACGTGCGGTACAGCAGGTTCCCGTTCACTTGCCATTTTATCCACTTTGCGCTGGCACCCGAGCTGCAGCCCTTTGCGGACGCCCTGCCCTCTTATTTCCCTTGTACCGATGAACAGGAGGTGGAGCGTTTTTTTGTATCCATTGGTGAACTGTTCTGTTCCCCCGATGTCGCGGACACCATTATCGCCGCTTCGCAACTGCTTGTACTGCTGCATTTACTGCGAAAAAGTCCCCCATCACACGATCAAAACCATCACATTTTGGCAAACGCCACTCGATTCATCGAAGTGCATTATACCGACGAAGTAAAGGTTGCCGATCTCGCAAAACATTGCGGCGTCAGTGCGCCGTATCTGTATCGGTTATACACCAAATATTTGGGATGTTCTCCGCACGAGGCACTGCTGAAAAAGCGGTTGACTGCTGCCAAGCAGGCGTTAGTGAGCAGCGACCTGACGCTCAATGAAATCGCGCTGACATGCGGTTTCGGCTCACAGAGCTATTTTTCCGATTGCTTTAAGCGGCAGGTCGGCTGCACGCCCAATCATTTTCGGAAAACATTTGAGTATACACCTTAACACTAAAAACGGCTTGAGCACAAAGCTCAAGCCGTTTTTTACAATTACAGCGTTTTCAAAAATTCTGCCAGCAGGCGAGCAATCCGTTCGGCTCCCGCGTCGTTGGGATGCAAACCGTTATCGACATTCGGACTTAAAGCAAGGCGTCAGCCACGCGGCATTAATGCCCAGCTCTTTCAGGTAATCCAGCTTGGAGAGGATCCCGTTCAGGTCACCGATACCGTCACCGTTGGGATCCATAAAACTGCGCGGATATATCTGACAGATCACCCATCGCAAAAATTCTTCGTGTTTGTGTTTCACGGATATATTCTCCTATTCCGAAACCAAGTCAAGGATCACAGTGCCGTGATCTTGAGCCAGAAACAAGATCGGCAAGCCGGCATTCATCAGCGTAGAACCGGCAAACTGCTTATCGAGCGGTAAGACCGTATAGCGGCGCTCAGGGTCCAGTCCGCGCAGCTGCAAAAACGTACCGGGGCAGGCGGGTTCCGCCGTTTGTTGCGCCAGCATTACGCAAGCCCGATCAAGGTCAGGCGATACCAATTCCCACGCGCAGTAGTTCCCCTCAAAAGGACTGCGCAATCGGTAGAATGTGCCGTCGTTGATCAGCGATTCCCGTGTGCGATGTGACGCGGTCTGCTCGCGGATCTGCTGCTTTTCCGCTTCAGGCAACAAACCGACATCAAGCTCGTAACCGAAGCTGAACATCTGCGCGATATCGCCGCGCGTCTTAAACGGCACGGCACGTCCCGTCTGATGGTTCGGGCACGCCGAAACATGTGCGGTCATACAGGACGGCGGGTATACCAGTGACGTCCCGTATTGTATCTTCAAGCGCTCAATGGCATCGCTGTCATCGCTCGTCCAGATCTGCGACATGTAATATAACAACCCGAAATCAAAGCGTCCCCCGCCACTGGAGCATCCCTCGAACACCACCTGCGGAAACGCCGTAACAAGACGCCGCATCAACTCATATACACCGAGGATATAGCGGTGATTAAATTCGCCCTGCCGATCGGGCTCCAACCAATCGGACCCGTTATCGGTAATATTGCGGTTCATATCCCATTTCACGTATGAGATGTCATAGATTGACAACAGTTCTGAAATAACGGCATACAGATAATCCACCACTTCCCCACGGGTCATATCCAGCACCAATTGATGGCGGCTTTCCATGGGCTCTCTGCCGGGAGAATGGATGCACCAGTCGGGATGCGCCCGGAACAAATCGCTGTCGCGGGAGATCATTTCCGGCTCCAGCCAGATGCCGAAGTTCATCCCCTGCTCATGGCAAACGTCGATCACGCCCTGCAAACCGTTCGGGAATTTTTCACGATTGATATACCAATCCCCGAGCGAGCTTCGGTCACTGTTGCGGTGACCGAACCAACCGTCGTCCATCACAACGGTATCGATACCCAAGCCGGCGCAATTGCGAATAAATTGCGTCATTTTTTCTTCGTTTAGCGAGAAATACATCGCTTCCCAATTGTTGATAACAACGGGATGCGACAGCTGACCGTCCGCACATCGGCCGAGATAGCGGCGGCAGGCGGCATGATACGACTGCGACATACCGTTGAGCCCGTTTGGACTGTATACCAAAAGTGCTTCCGGCGTAGTAAAGGTCTCCTGCGGCAACACCTTCCACGTAAACGTGTCCGGTGAAATACCAATCTGCAGTCGTGTCATTTCAAACGCATCGACCTCTACCCCGATACAGCAATCGCCGCTATACACCAAGACGCAACCGTACACATCACCGGCATCTTCGGTCGCATGACGATCCAACAGGGCAACAAAGGGATTATGCTGATGCCCCGACGCACCGCGTCTGCCGCCGATCACCGTCATGCCGGGGGCAAGCGGACGGCGATGGATCGCCCGCTCGCGTGCCCATGTGCCATCCAGTGTCAGCACATCAAAATCCGCAACGGATCGCAGATCCACCGACGCACTCGCCGCACGCAACAGGTACAGTGGCTCCGCTGTACGGTTGGTGATCCGGCTGTGGCGTGCGATCACATTTTCTTCTTCAAATACGGTGTAGGATAAACACACCTCAAAGCCGCAGACGCGGTCGTACAACGTGATCTCGAGAGTCTGCGCCTGCGTCTCGTCCGGCTTCAACTGCGGCAATCCCGGTAGAAGCGGTTTGCCGTTCACGATACGGTGGGATTCATAGGCCAACTCGTTGACCCGGCGCCCGTCCGGTGTTTGAACGATCACCGCCGGCTCGCGATAATCGCCCCGACCGACGCACGGATACTCCTGCTGGATCGTATCCGGCGAGGCGATTACACCGTCTAACGCCACATCGGGAGAAAGCTCACGCGCGACAAACAGATGATATCCGCACAGATCATCCCGTGCAATGCGGGCACCGTAATACACATGATGCAACATGCCGTTCGGCAGTAAGCGCATCACGTAACTGGAACGCTTCGTTTCCAGATAAAAGGTTTGGGTTTCCTTGTGAAAACTGACCATGAGCCGTCTCCCATCACAACGTCCTTAAAAACTCTGCCAACATATAGGCGATCCGTTCGGCTCCCGCATCGTTGGGATGTAAGCCGTCAGGACAAAACCGTTCGCCTTGCTCCGGCACTTCAAAGGTGATACCCAGAGAGCGATACAGATCCAACACGGGAATGGAATACTCGCCTGCGATCTGTATTAACGCATCGGCGTAATCTTTGAGGAGCTTCCCCGAGATAGCACGCCGTGTACTGCAGCTACCGCACTGCATCGGAGTCATGACCACCAGCCGTGTCGTAGGATATTTTCTCAGTAGACCCTGAAATAACACGTGACACGCACCGCAAAACGTGTGGGGCGTACGGTCAGCAAGCGTGCCGAACGGTGCATCACCGTGGCCGTAATCGTTGGTTCCGCCGAACACGATCACCAGATCCGCTTCATCCTCCATGTGTACATACCGCTCGACGAAGGCGCGCTTGCGATCCCAGTCCTCGTCGTCCTTTTGTTGACGGGCAATGCGTGTACCGCTGACACCGTAATTGCGCACCTGAGCGGCTTCGGTCAGCCGTTGTAAGACCGCCGGATAGCTGTGCTCCGCATCCGAAGCACCGACGCCGTAGGTGATGCTGTCACCCAGTATATTGATGATCTTGCCCTGTAATTCCATTTGGAACACCTCTTAGTAATATCGCTCAGCAAATGCATGTAGCGGTGCCGTATCCTCCAAGCCATGGGGATGATGGTCGCCGCCCTCTTTGATAATCAGCTCGATCGTGCCACCATGTTCACGATAGTAATCGTACAGATACTGCCCGTTTTCGTGGAACGGCACCTCTCGATCGCAGTCACCGCTGATAAGCATGATCGGAATGTTCGCCGCAACCAGAGCCGGTGCCATGTCGATCGGGTGCTGACGGTAGTTGATGAGCTGGGACATCGACAGTCCGGTTTGCTTTGTAAATTCTTCGTAGTATACATAGTCCTCTCCATCGCCGATGCCACCGGGACAACTGAGCAGGTTCATCACCGGTGCATCCAAATACAATGCCGCCACGTACTCCGGATACCGCGCGGCAAAATACACCGCTTGCATACCGCCGCAGCTCATGCCGACCGGCATACAGGTTTTGCTCAATCCAAATTCTTTGTGCAAAAACTCACAGAATCGCGGACGCATCTCAATGTCTTCTTTGCAGCTCCAGCGCGTGCGGTTTTGGACGTGAGCCACGCAGTAGCCTTTTGCGAGCATTTCCAGTTCAAACGACGGAAAGGCACCGAAATACTCGGTTTTGTACAACCACTTGCCGTCCTCGCGGCGGTTTTTAGGTATTACGATCAACGCACGGCGGTCTTCAAAGATAAAATGTAGTTTTCGAAACCCGTTCCACATCGTATCCAGGATAATATCCATATTAACGCCCCAATCAAACAGTATTGATAACTCAGACTGCAGATTTTATTCTTCCGACTCCATATTCTGCTCCTCGTCCAGATCACCAAACAAGAAATCATAATCCAACATCACTTCATCCCAGTCAGAATAGTCAGCCGACATGATGACAGCATCGGTGGTGCGGTCCAAAACCGCCCGTACCTGCTCGCGGATCTGCTCAGCATGTCCCGACGATACAACCGGTATGTGCGCATCGTAATACTGACCGTATTGATCCGCACCCGGCGCACTGATCGACAGTGTACGAATACCGTACCGACTGATCAGGTCTTGCGGAACGGCGGATACACACATGGCCGCCGACGTATCGAGCGACAGCCGCATGCCGTCCACCTGACAGGCAAGCTCGTACGCCTCGTTGATGGGGAACATGATCGGTCGATTTTGGAACAAAAGCGGCGTGGTGGTCTGTTTTTGCAGCGCTTGGAACGACGTCAACAGATCGGTCTTTAACGCGTTAATGTTGCCATACATTTCGGAATCCTTCATTGCACCGACAAGCAACGCTGCGCAATCAAACGGTTGAACCTTTTGCAGCAATCGTCCCATATATTCCATCGATTCACGATAGCGATCCGGGAACGACCGCAAGAAGGACAGCTGCGGGTAGTGATTCAGCAAAGGCAGGCAATCCACAATCACACGTACCTTGTGCTGACGCAGGAAGTTGGCTTCCTCCGCCAAGAAATCTGCATCGTGTCGGATAAAATACGCAGCATCCACCAAAATGCCCGTAAACGTTTCGCTGAACGTCGGATGGCTCATCACAAAGTCCCGCAATGTGTTTTGTCCGGGAAGCATTTTGATATACAAGTTGTCAACAGCACGCCGTTGCCGTGTTTTGGGCATCAATTCCATCTCACTTTCCGTAAAAAAGATCCGATAAAACGCTGTATCACCCGCGGCTAAGGTATACGCGCCGCGTCCGTTGACGACGTCGTTATTGGTTTTCACGTTTTCCGGATAATACCCCTCACAATTGGCTACATCATCGGTCAGCGGCAACTGCTCGATGGCGTCCACGAAAAACGGAGAAACAATATCGAACGCCTGCATAAGGTGCGTATTATTCGTCACCTGCAATACGATCTGCTTGTCGTTTTCCACCGAAACCGCATACTGCAATTGAACGTTGTCCGGCTTTGCCAAATGATGGGCACGGTATACGTCGGACAGGTATTGCTCCACACACGGTGTAAATACATACGGTTGTACGATATCCTCGTTCAGTAGATTATAGGGTAAAAACTCGGTATCCCACGCTTGTAATCCACTGTCACTCAAAATGACCGAGATCTGCCCCTCGCCGTTTTGTGAATGCACGATGACCGGTATGTCTGCAGAAGCGATCACGTCGGTGTCGGGCAATAACTCACAGGTGTACACGTCTAAACCGTTTTGTTCGTACCGGCGGCTTTGATAGGTGACCTGCCGATCGTCCAGTGTGATCCGCTCACCCAGCGACCGAAGACCGAATGACTGCCAGAAGTCCGGCACTTTATCGCGCAAACGGTCGTATGCTTTCAAAAGCCCACCGGCACACACGACCACGTGCCCGCCCTTTCGCACATACCGCAGTATATTCCGATAAAATTCATACGACCATTGGACGGTATTCGTCAAGATCAGCACACGGTACTGATCCAAAACCGCGGGACGTGCATCGCTGAGCAGCACGTCGGTCATGTCACCGAGCGGCGTGGCGGTCAGAAAACCGTTTTCGTCTTTATACCAACCGGCATTTTCATAACAGGGATACAACAGGGAGAACAAGGCGTGTGTCTGGTAATCGCCGTCCCGATACGGCAACGAGCCCCACGTCTTATAAATATACGAAGAATACAAGTGGCGTGGCGGAACCCAGCCGGCGTAAAAATCCAGCATCAGGGCAATGGGCGCGTAGAACGTACCCAGCTTGCCATGCTCACCGGCAAACTGCTTGACTTGCTGCTGAACAATGCCCAGTGGTGTCAGCAGATCACTGCCGCGGCTGTAATCGATCTCCGACATCTTGCCCGCAATGCGTTTTTCGTTGTCGTCCCCGTACAACCAGCTTTGTGCAAATCCAAGGAGATCACAGTTGTAAAAATATTGCTGATACAGTAACCGACGCATTAAACTGACGCTGGCGCCTTTGGTAGGACCGCACTCAAAGCCTTTGTTGAATGCCGCACCGGAATCATAGGTCTTATAGCCCCAACGGTTCCACGCCGAAATGTTGCCCAGCGTCAGCACACCGTACTGGCGGGAGGCACCGCGGACAAAGGCATATCCGACCTGTGAATTGAGCAGAGAGTGTGCTGTTTCGGTACCAAGCATCACCAAATTCCCCTCTTTTGCCTGATAGTGAACCAGGTTTAAGGAGGACAAAAAGGACATCTGATTGTGCAACGTGTCGTTGATCTTTTCACAAAACCGCTGAAATTCACAATATCCGTTATAATGCGAATTGCCGATCGCCGAAGACCTCAGTGCGTAGGACCCGACATAGCGACCGTCTTGCTCGCCGCTTTCATATCCCAAGAACCGGTCGCCGAGCACTTCACTCAACAGGTTGTGAATCTCTTCGGGAACGGCAAATTCACCCCAAAAATGTTTCTGCGCCACATCCGCCTTGGAACCCGGAACAAACCCCCAGAAGCCACCGAAATACAGGCCTTTTTCATGAATATACGCAATAAGCTCGGGCAAATTGTCCGCATTGAGCGTGCTCCAGTTCACCCATAAGCAATCGCACAGTTGCAATTGATCTACCACGATTTCAATATCCTGCTTAAAATTCGACAAGCGTCCGGTACTGTCTGTCGACAAAAATTTAAGCCCGGTAAAGCGCACCTGATGACCCAAAGCGTCGTGCGTGACCGCTTTACTCGTCTTCGCATCGTACCCCAGATATTCTTCCGGTTCTACAAGATGAGCATAGACCTTCATTTTCGCCCCTCCCAGTTTAATCCGACATAAAAACAAACCCCGGCAAATGACTTTCATTTGCCGGGAGTGACATGCGTGCATTGACTCCCAAGGCGCGGGAAAATCGTACCGGTACTATTGTCAGCTTACGGATCCGTTTTATTCGCTTTCAAAGCAACCTCCAAACCGTCGTTTGGTGACATAAAACACGGTGGTTGACCACGTGTCCCGTCAAATACATCGTCATAATGCTTAATTTTTATGTTTGTATTGTATCGCGCTTTGGCAAAACTGTATTTGCACATTATCGCACAAAATGTATAAAATATCAAACTAACGGGTGTTTTATTTAAAAATAGCACTTAAAATTCCACCGATTGTATATGGCAAAAGCGGCAGAAAATTCTAAACGACAAGAGCGGTACCCGTTTAAATGTGTCATATGCTTGATAATGGGATTTCAGCGGAATAATATCCTCTTTTTGCTTTGACAATTTGGATCGCTACGTGTATAATGAGAGCGGAAGGGAGGAATCACGATGTCCGTTCAACTGTTTCCCATTGATTACTTTTGTCAATTTCCGTTATATCCGGTAAAAACATTCCAGCAAAAATCCAACCATTTTCGCGAAAACGAACCGTCTCAAAACTGGCTGTTTTATTACGTGGATAACGGACAATTGGAAATCGACAGTGACCATCATCCGTTGTTTCTCACGCAGAGTGAGGGCGTGTTGATGGAGCCTCACACCGCACACTCACTGATGACGTTTCCAGATAATTCAGCATCCGTCATCCGCCTGGAATTTCGAACACATTCCAAAGAGTTTCGTGTCCTGCGAAATAAACGGTTGACATTATCGCAAAAAACGCGCCGGCTATTGGAAAACATTTTAGATGAAACCAAGCGCGCCAATGCGGAAAGTCAATCCGATAATCTCCGGAATATCACCGAACGGCACTTGAACGTCCGGTCCGCCAACTATGCGTCCGGTCCGTTTATCCGGCTGCTGATCGATCAACTGCTGATCGAGTTGAAACGGTCCTATTATGCGCAGTTGTCACACAACAATCTGTGGCTTAACAGCTCCGGCTTGCTAACCAACTGGGAGGAACGCGTACAACGCGATCGCCATTATCAACCGCTCGATTATCCGACAGTAGCAGTAGCCAACTTGCGGACGTTGCCGCAATCCCAAAAAAATCCAGAGCCTTCCAGCCTGCAATTGTTCAGCCGCGTGGAAATGTATTTGAAAGAACATATTTACGGTAAGATCTCTTTGGATCGTCTGGTTGAAGAATTCCATTTCAGTAAAACACATCTGTCACACGCATTTAAAAGCTGCAGCGGCAAGACCATTTTGGCTTACTACAACAACTTGAAGGTCGAAGAAGCTAAACGGTTGATCTTGGACACGGATCTGAATTTGAGTCAGATCTCCGATCTGTTGGAATTCTCGTCTATTCATTACTTCTCGCGATTGTTCAAAAAGAAAACCGGTATGATGCCGAGTGAGTATCGCCAAACCATCATCAAATAACCTCTGCCGTGTATTGTATTACACCATCGGCAAAAAATATTGGTCACATGTTACCTGTTGCTTTACACAATATTAAAACCACGGACATTTTTAAAAAGAAAGGCAGGATATCCGTTCAGGATATCCTGCCTTTTCGCGTAGTTTAAAACGGGACGGGCGGACCGTAGCCCTCGTCTTTCCCGAACCAATCCTCGTTGGTACCGGACACACACATCCGTTCAAGTAACGATGTATCCAAGATCTCCAACCACGGTTCGTCATACCTCTTTTTTTCATTCATCATGCAACAATCTCCTCAACAGTTCGTTGGGTTACGGACGTCATTCGGGATGCTTGGCAAAAAAACGTCGGTTACCGACGTAACCGACGTTTTGGGATCGCGAAAGGCTTAGGAGAATCGATAGGTCTTCAGAACTGCTTCCAGAATCGGCATCTGGTTTTTCACAACGGTAGACCACTTGTTACCGTTGGTAACGACCTGGGTGATGCCCGGGAACTGCGTATTACCGAGCCAACCATACGAGGGGTTGGGGATCATAACATCGTAGCCCTTGGACAGCATTTTCTTGGTGTAGCTTGCTTCTGCTTCAGTCTCAACGCTTACGCCGGTCTTCTTTTCGCCGAATTTTTTGGTGTAAGCAGTGCCGCTGAAGGGAATCGATTCAACCCAAGGATAGTTAAGAAACGCCCAGCGGCGCAACTCAATCACATAAGCAGCTCCTTCGGGATTCGGTGCACCAGTGACAATGCCGAAGGTAGGCTGCCAGGTAATGTTGTAATAATGCTTCGAGCTGGAATCCAAGCGAGGCAGGATGATCCATTCCAGTTCACCCTTCTTGCGCATGGAATCGAGTTCCCCCGTGTGTGCCCATGTAGCGGTTTCCAGCATGGCAACCTTGCCGGCTATGAACTGCGCAGCATTGGAGAAACCGGCGGATTTGGTGCCGGCTCTACCCATCTCGTACAGATAGCCCATCAGTTTGGAGTATTTCGAGTTAGTGATGTTCAGCTTATACCCGTTGGTACGGCTATACTGCACCAGTTCCACACCGGTGATCGCCGTGGGTTCAAACAAAGCGTAACCAAGACGGGTCACGTCACCGGCTGGGTTTTTCACAACCAGCTTATCTGCCAGATATTGGAGGGTGTCCATCGTCCAGTTATCCTCTTCCCAATATTCGCGTGGTGTCTTCAAACCGGCATCGGCAAACATTTTAGGATTGTAATAGATCATGGAGTTCAGCCAAAAGTATTCGACCGCGAAATAGGTCTTGCCGTTGATCTGATACTGCTCGGCAACCGATTTGTAATCCTTCCACAGATCGCTATTGAAATCAAAATAATTATCGATCGGTTGAACCAAATTGGAGGAGATCGCCGACGGATAGAATTTATTTTGGTTAGGCTCCATCAAGTCCGGAACCTGATCGCCGCCCGCCGCAACGCGCGCCGCCAGATCGTCGTTGTAGGTACCGTGAGTGGTCAGGATCGTTTTCACGTTGAGCCCCACCGACTTGTAGATCGCAGGAATATCCGGTTTCGTGCCGGTCATTAAGCTGGAGTCGGTTTGATTGCGCCACGAAAAAATCGTAACGGTCTTATTTTTCAACTCACGCGTGGGCATTGCAACATTGGAAGAACCACCAAGTGCATTACTCGAGTCGACGTTATCGCCGACGTTGCCGACGTTGCCACCGGAGGCAATCGTTACATCTGCCTTCTTGGTTGTAGTGGTCGTGGTGGCCTTCCCGGTAGAGGATGTCTTACCGCTCGTCTTATCACCGCTCTGCCCGGTGGTCGTATCATCGGCATCCGCTGCACCGGTAGTAGTAGTGGTGGTTGTGGTGGTGCCAGACGCATCATCCTGCGTACCGCTGCAACCGCTCAAACAAGTAACCACGAGGAGCAATGCAACAACAAGCACCAACAACCGTTTCATTTGATTCGTCATCTCAAGACCTCCTAATTTGCTTCAAGATTGGACTTTTCCCAATAATATTGTAAGATATTTTCGAAACAATGTATTTGTAAATTCTTACACTCTTTTTGCACAATCTCAAATCGCCGGTTGGAAAAAATTACCGTTATCACTCGTTGGAAACCACTTCCCGAATCAGCGCTTTGCCTGCGGCGGCATCCCACGTCACGCGGTAAACAGTATCGGCTTTCCAGCAGCAAACCGTTTCCGTGCCATTCAGTTCCAGCGTAAACGGTCGGTCATTAATGAACCGTTTTCCGGTGCAGAAATCGGCATACGCCAATGCACCGTTTTCCCACACGATGTCCACCGTGACATCGCCGGGGACACGCAAACCGCAGGCCTTGCCGCGCG
>JAFSIB010000142.1 GCA_017440005.1 Clostridia bacterium | reverse complement strand
CTGTAATATGTTGTCTAATTTTACAAAGCTTAAAAACATAAGAATTTGAGGAGCGCGGGGATCATCCCCTACCCCACCAAAATCCACTCGAGCGCCCCGCACACTCAGCCGCGAGCGCGCGGGGCGTTCAAAATGCTTCAAGAAATTATGCCATGCCGTGTTTTTTCAGCATCTCTTTTTCGAAGTTCAGCAGGTACGCTGCTTCGGCATCGATAGTGGCTTCGCAGGGATTCTCAACCAGATCGCGGAACACGTGAATGTCGCGACCGACTTCGCCGCCCTGCATAACGAACGGCTCTGACACAATGCGGCCCTTGTAGTTGATGTCTGCCAAAGCACCGAAGATCTCGTCCCAATCCAAGTGGCCGCGGCCCGGAGCGGTACGGTTGTTTTCGCCGGTGTGGAAGCTCGTGAGCTTGTTGCCAACCAAGCGGATCGCATCACCGATGTTATTCTCTTCGATGTTCATGTGATAGGTATCTAACAGCACGCCGATGTTCGGGCTGTCGACCTGAGCAACGTAATCCAGTGCTTCAGCAGCGGTGTTGATAAGGCAGGTCTCGAAACGGTTCACCGCCTCGACGCAGTACGTCACACCGCACTCTTCGGCAACTTTAACGATTTCTTTCATGCTCTTGAGCGACTGCTCCCAATAGGGGCGCTTGTCATCCATGACAACATTGGGGCAACCCCAACCCGCATAGCTAACGCCCGACAGCAGCGTACCGCCGCCAACCTGCATTTTGCGGATAATGTTTTGCAGATATTTCACGCCGCCCAAACGCATGGTCTCATCCAGGGAGGAAACATCGTAGTTGCGGTCCAGGCCAAGACTATAGGTCAGCTCGATGCCGGCATCGTCCGCACGTTTTCTGAGTTCACGGATATGATCGTCGGACATTTCGAGGAGCGGTTGTGCCTGGAACTCCAGGATATCAAAGCCGATCTTTGCTGCTTTATCAATGTACTTCTTATGGTCGGCATCCCAGTTCTTCTCCCAGAAGTTCATGAAAATACCTAATTTATTCATTCGTAAGGTCCCCCTTTGAGTGTTTTGCTTGCGATCATTTCACGTTTGAAATACCGCGTCTTTCAGCGTCGCCGCTGATCATAACATAGCGCAGATCCAGATTCGCGATACCTGCACTGTTTGCGTTGAGTTTCACCGTTACGGTGTGCTTCGTGTTTTCAAGCATCAGTTCGCTTGTAACATCAAGGATCTTATGATTGGCGTTTCGCATAACGAGCCCAAAATCTCCCTTGACGGTTACGCCGTCAATTTCAACGGATAAACGATCAGAATCGTCCGCATCACCGGAATGACCGTAGATCCACAGTTTCAGATCCGTTCCGGTGAAATCGAAGGAGAAGGACGCGCCCGCTTTGTTTGTCAGCAAGCAACCGGTCGGATTCGTGGGTGAGCCGACAGTGGCCGTGACCTGAACGTCGGGATCCGCAAACGTGCAACCGGCAAAGGTAGCTACGTGCGGTTTAACCAACGCGGTCAGGTCGTGTAGCGTATCCGTGCGGCGATAAGCATCTGCAACGTTTCCGAAAACGTACCGCTTCGCATCAAACGTTTGCTTTAAGAACGCCTGCACGGTCTTAGCATATTCCGCATAACCGGCATCCGACGGATGAACCTGATCGGTGACGTATCTCTTCCAAACGTCGGTGCTTTGCGTAGGTTTAACACCACCGTTTTCCTCACACATCAGATTCCACAACGGTGTGGCAACATCGACGGTGGGAATGCCGTACGCATCCGCGACAGCTTTGTGTGCTTTTCGCGTAACAAAGCTGTCGGGATCGGCGGCAGACATGGTAGCATATTCACCGGTGAAAACCATCACGATATCCGCTTTCGGGGCATACTCATAAACGGTGTTGATGATATACTCCATGTTGAACGCCGCTTCGTTCTCGGTAAGCCCGTCGTAATAATCGTTGACAGAAAACTCGATGAAAACCAGATCCGGAATGACCGAAGTCAATTTCAGATGCTCGATCACGCGGTAGACACCGTACTTGGTGCCCGTACCGCCGATCGCGCCGTTTACTTCATTGACGTTTACTCCGTACGTATTTTCCAACCACTTGGTGGTCAAACGCCGCCAAGAGTTTTCACGCACGGTGGAGCCGTGTCCGTCGGTAACAGAACCGCCGAAATAGGCAACGTTAAGTTTTTTTAGATTTCGTGAGACATCGGTGCTGTTCAATTACACTTAGCCCTCCACAGCATCGACGATAGTTTGCAAGTGCGCTTTTTCGCTATCCTCGTAGTCCGTCTGAGCCGATTCCTCAAGGGCTATCGCAGCAATGGAGTGCAACGAGGTGTAGTAGCTCTCGTGATCAATCAGGACACTGTAGATCACGACCTCCTGACCCTTGTCGTCTTCATATACGGCATATGCTCTGGCACTGTAATCGGTCGTGTGATTAGTAGAATTTTCCTCAAAATCAACACGTGCCGTGAACCAGTCGTACGTGCCGTCGGTATCCTTAATATTCTGACGAACGAACTTGGGATCCGTTCCTTTTACAAACGCCGGCAGATATGCCGATTTCGCGCTGCCGAGGTACAGACCGTAATCGTCGGCACTATTTGCTTTCGCCACAATCACGCCGAATTCTTTTAAGTTTGCGGTCTGAGCGGTCTCGTTCACCTTGAAATGGAAGCGGAGACCGTTGGGAGCCGAAGTGCGGATGCTGGTGCCTTCAATGCCAAGCGCATTGGCCGCAGCAATGAATTCGCTGCGTACCGGATGACCAGTTTTGGCGGTTGCCCAACCTTCACCGAGCACCGTGGCAACCGTGCCATCGGCGAATTCGGCAGCGGTATAGGCGTTTTTCGTATCGCTACCAACGCCCTCTACTTCGCCATCGAAGGAATCGACTTCATAAAGTAGTTTGTTATTGATCGTCACCACGTCACCATCGGTCATGGGGCTGATCGGATAGGACGAGCAAACGTCGCCCGCAAAATAACAGTTGTCGTACGTAATCGCGCCGGAGGCGAAAGTGTTATTCAATTTACCAATTAAGCCGCCGACACCGTCACCAAGCGTCATGGCAGCTACCGGATTTTCTGCAGCCTGAATGGTCATGGTGCTGTAGCAGTTGGTGAGCCATGTTTCCTTTCGGGCGTCACCCAACAAACCACCAACGGCGGTGTAAACATCTAAGTTTCCTTTAGCCGTCACCGTACCGCTGGAATAACAGTTTGTAAGGGAGTATGTGCCACTGGGTGACGTTCCTCCGGCTAAGCCGCCAACATTATGTGCACCACTGACAACATCACCAATAAAGGCACAATTTTCCAGCGTAGCGCTCTCATAGAGCTGGCCAGCAATACCACCGGTATAGCGACCCGTATTCGTAACAGAACCGCGCACAGTCAGATTTTTGACCGCTCCGCCGTAGCCTACCTTGGTAAATAGGCCAACTCCCTCATGTTTTTCGTTGATAGTCAAGTTTTTAATTTCGTGACCATCACCATCAAAGGTGCCACCGAATTGTTTCACAACAGAGTTATTATATCCGATTGCCTTGAAGGGCATATTGCCCAGATCAATATCGGCCGTCAGTTTAACAACAGTACCGTTGCTGAACAGGTTGTACATGCCGTATTGCGGAATCTGGTAGGTGTTTTCATCAAGGGTTACGGTGGCAACCCAATTGTCTTTGTCTTCAGCAGTTATCGTACCCTCGTTGATTATTTTTGCGAAAAACGCCAATTGATCGGCATTTGCAATTTCATATACTTTTTCTGCGGAGGCGGCAATGCTATCATCGTAGTTGGCAAACATTTCATATCCGCCTGTCCAAGGGCGGGGCTTACGATACACGCTTACGGTGTAGTTTGTTGTTTGGAAGTTATGCGTCACCGCGATGGTAATGGTGGTGGTACGGCCTTCCGCCAAGGGGACGACCACCGTATTGCCACCGGATTCCGGCACCTCTACCTTGCCGGCATCATCGACAGCGGAAATCAGCACCTTTGCATTGCTTTGAACAGGGGTTGCCTCGATCTCAATCTCATCAACATCGGCTTCTACCGATCCGGCATCATAGGCAAACGGATATTGGGCGGTATCAACAGACGCGTCGTTGACCATTAAGGTTTTCAAGGGTGTCGTTTCCACCTCAAGGATCGGATGGGTCGCGCCCTGTTTCCACACGTCACGGCCATCGTTGAGCAAGTCGAGGACAGTGCCGTCAGCAAGCTGTCCTGCGCTCACTGCTTCAACTTTCGAGACAGAAGTAAACTCGACACCAGGTGCGGTGTACGTACCTTCAACGTAGTACACGTTAGTTAAATTCACCGTCATAGGAGTTTTAACTGTAGATCTATCGATGGTTGAATTGAGGATCGGGTATTGTGCTTTGCCCGCAAAGTGTGAGTTTGTAATCAATACCGTGTAATTACCGGGATAATCATTATAGCCGTCGTTAGCGCCCACCAAGCCGCCGGACGCTTTATCCGTTTTAAGGGTTGCCGTGCTGTAGGAATCCGTGATGGTAATGTTAATCTTGCGACCACTATACTCACGATTATACAGCATACCGACCAAACCACCCGAGATTGCATCGGAGTTAATAGTACCCTCAGAATAGCTGTTGGTAATGGTT
>JAFSIB010000141.1 GCA_017440005.1 Clostridia bacterium | reverse complement strand
TCTTCACGGGAATAATCCATCAAAAACATGTGATCGGAAAAGTATTTTCCGAAGCCCAAAGTGGAAGCTTCCGGCTTCTCTTTGGGGCAAGTGGTTTTTGTAATTGAAATTTGCATATTACTCCACTCCTTACTCAAAATCCGCACCGATCTGCAAGGCTTTCAAGTTGGTTTCCAGCATATCGGCACGTTTGGCGGAAATGACTTTGTTCAAAGCGGCACGCAGGCCTTCTTCACTGCTGTCACCGGTTTCTTTGAGGATCTTGCCCATCAGAATCATGTTGGCAAGTGTCGGCATACCGTTATCGTTTGCCAATTTGGTGGCAGGAACGTAAAACACTTTCACGTCATCACGGTTTACCTTGCGTTCGATCAAAGTGGAATCGGCAAAGATCATACCGCCGGGTACAACGGCCTCTTCATATTTATCCAATGAGGGCAGGTTCATGGCCACCAATACATCGGGATTGGCAACGATGGGCGAACCAACAGGTTCGTCACTGAGGATGATACCGCAGCTGGCGGTACCGCCGCGCATTTCGGGACCGTAAGACGGAAGCCAACTGACTTCGCGGCCTTCCATCAAGCCCTTATATGCCAGAAATTTACCGGCAAACAGGATACCTTGACCGCCGAAACCGGAGAACAAAAATTGTGTGGTACTCATTTCGTTTCCTCCTTTGCAGCAGAACGGTCTTTATACACACCAAGCGGATAGTACGGCAACATGTTGTCGTCGATCCATTTGAGAGCTGCTTGCGGTGTCATACCCCAGTTGGTCGGGCAGGAAGACACAACTTCAACCAGTGAGAAGCCTTTGCCGTCCAACTGATTCTGGAACGCCTTTTTGATGGCTTTTTTAGCGGCGCGAATGTTCTTCACGCTGTTCACCGTCACGCGTTCCAGATACTCGGGACCTTCCAACTGCGCGAGCATTTCGCACACGCGGATCGGGTAACCGCAATGGTTTACGTCACGTCCATAAGGCGAAGTCTGCGTGACCTGACCGGGCAACGACGTAGGCGCCATCTGACCGCCCGTCATACCATAAATTGCGTTGTTGACGAAGATCACGGTGATATTTTCGTTACGGGCTGCCGCGTGGACCGTTTCCGCCATACCGATGGAAGCCAAGTCTCCGTCGCCCTGATAGGTGAACACAACGTGGTTTTCGGGATCGGAACGTTTTACACCGGTCGCAATAGCGGGGGCACGACCGTGCGCCGCTTCGATCATATCGCAGTTAAAATAGTCATACGCCATGACCGAGCAACCAACCGGCGCGATACCGATGGTGCGGCCCTCGATGCCGAGTTCATCCAACACTTCCGCCACCAGACGATGGATAATACCGTGCGTACAACCGGGGCAATAGTGGAAAGGCATATCGTTTAAAGCATGCGGCTTATCAAAAACAACCATTATTCGGCACCTCCGTTCGCTGCTTTTTTGACCGCCTCGAGCACCTGCTCGGGCGAAGGAATCATACCGCCGGCACGGTTACACAACGTGACCGGTACTTTGCACGAGGTAGCAAGACGAACGTCTTCGATCATCTGCCCCATCGACAATTCAACAGATACGAATGCTTTTGCATGTTTCACCGCTTTTTCAAACGGTGCTTTGGGGAACGGCCACAAGGTGATCGGACGGATCATACCGACCTTGATACCTTGTTTGCGCGCTTCATTCACGGCACTGCGCGCAACGCGGGCAGCAATACCGAATGCCGCCACAACAACATCCGCATCGTCCACCAGATACTCTTCGTACATGGCTTCGTTTTCTTCGATGTACTTGTAACGTTCATAGCGGTCAAAGTTGAATTTCTCCAGTTCTTCCGGTTTGAGGAACAAGGAGTTCACGATGTTATGTTCACGTTCCAGTTTGGTACCGACCGTTGCCCACGGTTTTGCGGGAGCAGGCTCAATGTCGAAGTCCAGGCTCACCGGTTCCATCATTTGACCCATGGTACCGTCCGCTAGCACCATAGCGGTCATGCGATATTTATCCGCTAAGGCAAAGCCTTTTACGGTGAGGTCTGCCATTTCCTGAACGGACGCAGGTGCCAACACGATCATACGGAAGTCACCGTGGCCGCCCGCACGCGTTGCCTGGAAATAATCCGATTGGCTGGGCTGAATACCGCCAAGGCCGGGGCCGCCGCGCTGCACGTTTACAATGAACGCGGGCAGATCGGCGCCTGCCAAATAGGACAAGCCCTCGCTTTTGAGCGCGATTCCGGGGCTGGAAGACGAGGTCATGACCCGTTTACCTGTAGCGGCAACGCCGTATACCATGTTAATGGCCGCGATCTCACTCTCTGCCTGCAAAAAGCAACCGCCGATCTTGGGCATTTTCTTTGCCATGTAAGCGGCGATCTCGGTCTGCGGGGTGATCGGGTAACCGAAATAATGACGGCAACCTGCCAAAATCGCGGCTTCGGCGATGGCTTCGTTACCTTTCATCAATACTTTATCTGCCATGTTGCTCACCTTACCTTTCCACCTTGATGATACAATCCGGACACATCATCGCGCAGGATGCGCAACCCACACAAGCCGCCTCATCGGTGATCTCGGCAGGGTGATGTCGTTTTTTGTTGATCTTGTCTTTGGCCAGCTGCAGCAACTTTTTCGGACACGCGTCAACGCACAGTCCGCAACCCTTGCAGTAGTCGGTCTTAAATGTCAACTTAGCCATATTCACTACTCCCTTTGTTTATCAATCAGCAAGAAAAGCCGATTTTTGCTTGTAATTCCAGCGGGAACAGATCGGGGATCTCCCCTTTGAGTTCCTCGCAAAGATCTTCCTTGACCGTGGTAAGCACCAACGGTATGCCGCTCATTCTTTCCACTTCACGGGCATACACCATGGAATCCCGCACATGCTGTGCCGTGGTTTCCACGCCGAGATTGGAGTTGTTAACAAGTCCCGTAAACGGGATTCCGCACGCCTGTTCAATCTCACGCATGACCTCTAACGTGGACGGAGCATCCTGCGTTAACGGACGGTATCCGTTAATGACCATGAGCATGGAATAGTTCTGCTCCGCTTTGATCTGCGGTGCTAAGCGCCCCAGCGCCAACGCGCCGCGATCATCACCGCCGATATCCAACACCACTGTGAGCGACTTATCATCGGTAATCGCGTACATTTCCGGCGGCAGTGCCGGAATGTCCACGTTACTGTTTGCATACGGCGAACAGATAAGATCAATCCCGCGTGCCGCAAAATCCTCACTGCTGTCTTTGGTACGGAAATACGGATTCACAATATCTAAATCGGCAATCGTCACCCGCTCATTCGTCTTTTTCAACGCATACGCGAGGTTGACGGCAACGTTTGTTTTACCGCTTCCGTAATGGCCGCATAAAACGGTCAGTCGTTTATGCTCTCTCATGCCATCACCTTATAACTTATTGCGCTGGATCTTACCGCTGACCGTCTTCGGCAGACTGTCACGGAACACCACAATACGCGGATATTTGTACGGTGCAGTACGTTTCTTGACGTAATCCTGAATTTCCTTTTTCAGTTCATCGCTCGGCTCGGTGCCATCCACCAAAACAATGCTGGCTTTGACAACCTGCCCACGCACTTCATCGGGAGCAGCCGACACGCCACATTCCAGCACGTACGGCAGTTCCATGATAACGCTTTCGATCTCGAACGGCCCAATGCGGTAACCGGACGATTTGATCACATCGTCCACACGGCCGACGTACCAATAGAATCCGTCTTCATCCTGCCAGGCGGTATCGCCGGTGTGATAATACCCGTCATGCCACACTTCGTCAGTTTTCTCGGGCGCATTGTAATACCCGGTAAACAAACCGCACGGTGCACCGTCTTTCACGTTCACCACGATCTCGCCCGTTTCACCGATCGCCACAGGATTCCCATCGGGATCCACAATGCTGACATCGTAAATCGGGGCGGGTTTACCCATGGAACCGATCTTATGCGAAGCACCGACCATGTTACCGATGATCATGGTGCTTTCGGTCTGACCGAAGCCCTCTATGATCTGCAATCCCGTCGCTTTTTCAAATTGACGGTACACTTCGGGGTTGAGCGCCTCACCGGCGGTGGTCATGTGTTTGACGGAAGAGAAATCGTACTTGGAAATATCTTGTTTGATCATCATGCGCAACATGGTAGGCGGCGCACAGAAGGTCGTGATCTTGTATTTGGCAAACATCGGCAGAATATCCGCCGCATCAAACCGGTCGAAATCATACACAAACGTGGCGGCTTCACACAGCCATTGGCCATAGAGTTTACCCCACATTGCCTTTGCCCAACCGGTATCCGAAATGGTAAAATGCAAACCGTCGGGATCCACATCATGCCAGTACCTCGCCGTGTGGAAATGGCCCAGCGCATATTTATAGTTATGCGCGGCGATCTTGGGATAACCGGTCGTACCGGACGTGAAGAACATGTGCATAAGATCGTCACCGCCCGGTGCATCCGCCGTACGGGTGTAATGCGTGCTGTACAAGGTGTATTCCTCGTCAAACGA
>JAFSIB010000140.1 GCA_017440005.1 Clostridia bacterium | reverse complement strand
CGCACGTCGGAGGGTTCCATATCGGAGTTGATGTAGTTGGAGAAGTAGGGGGTGCCGTATTTGGCGGTCATTTCAAACAACAGTTTGTTGTTCTCGGTCTCGCTCCAGTCGAAATCGCGGGTGATGGAGTACGTCGGGATGGGATATTGGAAACCACGGCCGTTGGCATCGCCTTCGATCATGATCTCGATGAACGCTTTGTTCACCATATCCATTTCTTTTTTACAATCACCGTACGTGAAGTCCATTTCCTTACCGCCGACGATCGCGGGCAGATCTTTCAAGTCCGCCGGCACGGTCCAGTCAAGCGTGATGTTGGAGAACGGAGCCTGCGTGCCCCAACGCGACGGGGTGTTGACACCGTACACAAAGGATTGGATGCACTGTTTGACTTCCTTTTGAGAAAGGTTGTCTACCTTTACAAACGGAGCCAGATACGTATCAAACGAGGAGAACGCCTGCGCGCCCGCCCATTCGTTCTGCATGATGCCAAGGAAGTTGACCATCTGGTTGCACAGCGTGGACAGATGGCTTGCAGGGGACGAGGTGATCTTACCCGGAACACCGCCGAGGCCTTCCTGAATGAGCTGTTTCAAACTCCAACCGGCGCAGTAACCGGTGAGCATGGACAAGTCATGCAGGTGGATCGCCGCACTGCGGTGTGCTTCTGCGATCTCATCGTCATAAATCTCGGACAACCAGTAGTTCGCCGTGATGGCACCCGAGTTGGACAGGATCAAACCGCCGACCGAATAGGTCACGGTGGAGTTTTCCTTGACGCGCCAGTCATTGATCTTCAGATAGTTGTCTACCAGATCCTTATAGTTGAGCAATGCCGAATTGACGTTGCGGATCTTCTCACGTTGTTTACGGTACAGGATATAGGCTTTTGCCACATCCGCGTAACCGGCATCGGACAACACCTGCTCCACGCAGTCCTGAATATCCTCAACGGCGATCACACCGTCCTTGATTTTGGGTTCAAATGCTGAGGTCACCTGCAAAGCCAGCATGTTGATGACGGTGGGGTGATAATTTTTCTCCAACGCATCAAAGGCTTTGGTCATGGCAGAACTGATCTTCGCGATATCAAAATCCACGGTTCCGCCGTCACGTTTTAATACCTGATACATACCGAATCCTCCTCTTTATATAAACTTTATTTTTATTGCTATGCAGCCCAAACGGGCGAGTGTACCCACTATACCACAAGTTGTGGTGTTTGTCAATATATTGTGCGGATTATTTTTTAAAAACCACAAGATATTGTGTTTCTGTTACGATCCACGGATCGAAGCACAAGACACGAACGGGGCGATTCGGTCGCGAAATGCCTGCAAAGCAGCATCCGACGGGGCGTGCAGGCCGTTTTGCAGTACTGAGTCCCGATCCACAAAAGATTGCAGGAAATATTGCGCGGCTTTGCGAGAGGGCGCCAGACGTGTGAGCCAACGGCCGATCTCTTCAAAATCCTGCTCGCTGTGCAGTTCCCGGACCACGGTGGTGCGCAGTTCATACGGCACGGTACCGGTGAGCAAGAACGCCAGACTTTCTTCCACGGGGGCAAGATCGAAGGACGGGACACCCACGGTTTCCGCGTAACGGGCGGGGGCGTTTTTGACGTCCATTGCCACGTAATCCAGCAGGTCGTCTGCCACCAGCGATTTGAGCACCGCGGGGCGGCTGCCGTTGGTATCCAGTTTGACCGCGTAACCGAGTTCCTTGATGGAACGGATGAGCGCGGGAAGATCCGGCTGCAAGGTGGGCTCCCCACCGGTGATGCAGACGGCATCCAACAGACCTTTGCGTTTGTTTAAAAAAGCGAGCAGTTCGTCAACCGATAAGGTGTCCGACGGCGTGCCGCCGAGCAGATCACTGTTGTGGCAGAACGGACAACGGAAGTTACAACCCTGCAAAAACACCGTGCAGGCAACCTTGCCCGGGTAATCCAACAGCGTCATTTTTTGAAGCCCTGCGATCACCATACTGCCACCCCCTTTTTGTCGTGCCTTCACATCATACTATATGTAGTTCTGCTTGTCAACAACAAAAACACAATATCTTGTGCTTTTTTAAAAGATTTTTTGGCAGGCTTGGCACAATTTGTGGTATACCATAAGAGAACCGAACTCGCAATGGTTTTCACCGCATTTTTTCGCTCGGACTGCCTCAAAATTTTCCGCCATGCGTCAAGCATGCCGAAAAATTTATTCGTTATCCGAACAAAAAAGTGTTCGGTGAAAACTGCTACGCACCTATGTGCGAAGATTTTTCAGTGATTTTTGCGGTTGCGTCTGCCGGTGGGCTGGCGCCCACCAAGGACAAAACCGCGAAAAGCGCTAAAAAGATTGCATATAGGCATTGTGGGGTTCGGATCTCTTATGGTACAAGTGAAAGAATATGCAGAAAAAGCGGCAAAATAACCACCGATTTGACGGCGTGATTCTCGTAATTGTGAGCGGGACAAGCCTTTATAATAGGAAAGAAAAGGAGGCAGGAACAGAAATGGCGGTACGGATAGAACCGACAGCAGACGGAATAACGGCGTGGGTGTCGGGTGAGATCGATCATCATACGGCGCGTGTGTTGCGGGAAAGGATCGATGCGGCGATCGCAACCAAAAAGCCGAAAGTGTTGCGGTTGGATTTTTCGGGTGTGGGATTTATGGACAGTTCGGGGATCGGTCTTGTGATGGGGCGGTATCGGTTGGTGAATGCTTACGGCGGTGTCTTACGCGTTGTGGGGGCATCCGATCGGTTGCTCCGCGTGATGAAACTTGCCGGACTGGAACGGTTGCCGGTGTGGGAGACACCACCGGTCAGTATCAAACGAAAAGAGGCGCGTAAAGTATGAAAAAACCCATGAATGAAATGAAAGTAACGTTTCCCAGCCGCTCGTCAAACGAGGGGTTTGCACGGTCGGTGGTGGCATCGTTTTTATCGCAGTTGGATCCGGCGGTGGATGAACTTGCCGATCTGCGCACGGCGGTGTCCGAGGCGGTGACTAACTGTATTGTTCACGCTTACCGCGATACCATCGGGATGATCACGGTACAGATGCGGATCTTTGCCGACGGGCGCACGGTGATCAAAATTCGCGATCGCGGGTGCGGCATTGCAGACGTCGGACAAGCGATGGAACCGCTGTTTACCACCGGCGGTGAAGAACGGTCGGGGTTGGGATTTTCCGTGATGGAAAGTTTTACCGATCGGTTGCGGGTATCGTCCAAACCGGGGCGCGGGACGGTAGTGACCATGGAAAAATACATAGTGGTGAAAGATCGGCAGGGAAAGTAGGGTGAACGAACGCGAACAAACCATCTGCGGGAATATGGGGTTGGTGCACACCTGCGCGCGGCGGTTTATCGGTCGCGGAATCGAATATGACGACCTGGTGCAAGCGGGCAGTATGGGCCTTGTTAAAGCGGTGGACGGATTTGACGTAAGCCGCGGACTGAAATTTTCCACCTATGCCGTTCCGGTGATCTTAGGTGAGATCCGCCGCTTATTCCGTGACGGGGGCACGGTGAAAGTGAGCCGCTCGCTCAAGGAATTGTCCATGCGCGTGTCCCGAGAACGGGATGCGTTTTGTCTGCGTGAGGGACGTGAACCCACCGTGTGCGAACTTGCCGAGCGGTTGGGGATCGAGCGGGAACAGGCGGCACAAGCGCTGGGGGCGGCGTTGCCCGCACTGTCACTCACACGCAGTGACGACGAAAGCAACGGCGATGAGGTGGAAATTCCCGTGGAGTCGCCGGAAGAAGCCATTACCGACCGTTTGGCACTCCGACAGTTGCTCCGGGAATTGCCCGAGCGCGATCGCTCGCTTATTATATATCGGTACTTTAAACGGCAGACGCAGCAGGTGACTGCCGAAAGCCTTGGTATGACGCAGGTGCAGGTATCCCGCCGCGAGCGGGTGATCCTGCGGGAACTGCGGGAAAAACTGATCGGATGAAAAAAGAAACATTTGTTCGATTTTTCTCTTGATTTTTTAAAAAAGGTGTATTATAATGTCACTGTAATCGAAAGTTTGCCGTTGCATACGGCGGAAACGGGGAGACGACATGGCAGACGTGAAAAAGAAGGCGGCAGATAAAAACGCTGCGCCGAACGTGAATAAACAGAAAGCATTGGAAGCGGCGTTGTCGCAGATTGAAAAGGCATACGGCAAGGGCGCTGTCATGCGGCTCGGTGAAAACGCGAACATGAACGTGGAAGTGATCCCCACCGGATCGCTGACGTTGGATCTGGCACTTGGTGTGGGCGGTCTGCCGCGCGGCAGAATCGTGGAGATCTACGGGCCGGAGGCTTCCGGTAAAACCACGCTTGCGCTGCACGCGGTGGCGCAGGCCCAAAAGCAGGGCGGCGAAGCGGCGTATATCGACGTGGAGCACGCTTTGGATCCGGTGTACGCCAAAGCCTTGGGTGTGGACGTGGATTCCCTTTTGGTTTCGCAACCCGATACCGGTGAGCAGGCGCTCGAAATGGCCGAAGCGCTGATCCGTTCGGGTGCCATTGACATGGTGGTTATCGACTCGGTGGCGGCACTCGTTCCGCGCCAGGAGATCGAGGGCGAGATGGGCGATGCCCACGTTGGTTTGCAGGCACGTCTGATGTCGCAGGCGATGCGTAAGCTGGCTGCCGCCGTCGGCAAAGCGGGTTGCGTGGCGATCTTCATCAACCAGTTGCGTATGAAAGTCGGTGTGATGTACGGTAACCCCGAAGTGACTGCCGGCGGTAATGCGCTGAAATATTATGCGTCGGTGCGCCTGGATGTGCGCCGTACCGAAACACTCAAAGCGGGCGGTGAACCGATCGGTTCGCATACCCGTGTGCGTGTGGTGAAAAATAAGGTTGCCCCGCCGTTCAAAGAGGCGGAGTTTGACGTGATGTACGGAAAAGGTATTTCGCGCATGGGCGAACTTTTGGATCTGGCGATCAAACTGGAGATCATTCAGAAATCCGGTTCGTGGTTCTCGTACAAAGAGGAACGCTTGGGTCAGGGCCGCGACAACGTGAAAGATCTGCTGGTTGCCAATCCGGAACTGAGTGCCGAGATCGAGCAGAAAGTGATGGATGCGATCCGCAGCGGAGATGCCAATGCCGCCGCCGAGCCGGTTCCTGCCGCGCCCGTGGTGGAGATCCCGATCCAGGCTGCCGCGCAATATACTGCCAACAGCGCACGTTCCGCCATCGACATTTCGGTGGATGACGAATGATCGTTGTCGGTGTACGTCCCGCCCGTCAGAGCCGTGTGACGGTGTGTATGGACACGGGCGAGGAATTTATCATGGACAAAAAGACATGGGAGGAATCCCCCTTTCGGGTGGATTCCTCTTTGTCGACTGAGCAACTGGAAGCGTTGCTGAAAGAATCGGATCACCGCCGTGCGCAGAGCAGGGCGGTGTATTTGTTGTCCAAACGCGATTTTTCGCGCCGTGAACTGGAGCAGAAATTGTGCCGCGAAAAAGGACGGTACGTGGCGGAAAAGAAAGGGTTGGCACGGGAGACCGCCGCGTATATGGAAGAACTTGGTTACGTGGATGATGCGGCATATGCCGCACGTCTGGCGGAGCGGTACAGTACCGAGCGGTTGTATCCGAAGCGGCGTATTCTGCAAAAGTTGATGGAGAAAGGGATCGCCCGCGCAACGGCGGAGGAAGCGGTGGCGGCCGTGCAAACGGAAGATGCCGATCTCGCACTTGAATTTTTGATAAGAAAGCGGTATACTGTTCCCGATGAGCAACGCGAAGCCGACCGTATTGCCGCGGCATTGGCGCGGTACGGTTTCGGCGGTGAAGATATCCGCCGCGCCATGCGTCGGTGGATGGAGGAAAACGTATGAGTAAAATCGGAATGGTATCGCTGGGGTGTCCGAAGAATCAGATGGACGCCGAACTGATGCTTGCAAAACTGCACGATGCGGGATTTGCCCTGACAACGGAAAGCGGTCTTGCTGACGTGGTGATCGTCAATACCTGCGGGTTTATTGAGGATGCTAAGCAGGAAGCGATTGAGAATATTCTGGAGTTTGCCCAACTGAAAAAGGAAGGGCAGATCAAAAAGATCATTGTGACGGGGTGTTTGGCACAACGGTACAAGGAAGAGTTGTGCCGCGAACTGCCGGAGTGCGATGCGGTGTTGGGACTCGGTGCCAATGACGATATCGTATCGGTTGTGCGGGACGTATTGGCGGACCGTACGGTGGAGCGGTTCCCTGATCTGTCTTGTTGGAATCTGGACGGTGACCGCCTGCAGACAACGCCCGATTTTTACGCGTATCTGCGCGTGGGTGACGGGTGCAACAACTGCTGTACGTATTGCGCCATCCCGCATATCCGCGGACGGTTGCGCAGTCGTGATATGGATGCGGTGGTCAAAGAAGCGCAGACTTTGGTTGAAAACGGTGTCAAGGAATTGGTGCTGGTGGCGCAGGATACCACGCTTTACGGCGCGGAAACCGATGGTGTATCCAAGTTGCCGCTTCTGCTTTCGCGGTTGTGCGCGATCGATGGGTTGCATTGGATTCGGTTGTTGTATTGCTATCCCGAACACATCACCGATGAATTGTTGGACGTGATGGCGCGGGAAGAGAAAATTGTGAAATATCTGGACGTGCCGATCCAGCATGCCAGCGGGTCTGTGCTCAAAGCAATGAACCGACCGGGTGACCGTGCAAGTCTGACGGCGTTGATCCACAAGATCCGCGCGCGTGTGCCGGGGGTAGTATTGCGCACCACGGTGATGACGGGATTCCCGACAGAAACCGAAGAGGATTTTGAGCAGTTGTGTGAATTCATCAAAGAAGTACGGTTTGAACGGCTGGGTTGCTTTGCGTACTCGGCAGAGGAAGGTACGGTTGCCGCCACGATGAAGCAGATGCCGCAAAAAGTGCGGCAAAAGCGGCGCGATATTGTGATGGAATTGCAAACGCGTATTGCCGAAGAGTATCAGGCGGCGCAGGTCGGTAAAACGGTGGAAGTGTTGGTGGAATCGTTTGACCGCTATGCGGAATGTTGGTTCGGCCGCACCGCCGGCGATGCACCGGATATTGACGGCAAAGTGTTCTTTACCACCAAAGAACGCGTGGCACCGGGTGATCTGGTGCAAGTGAAGATCACCGAGTATATGGACTGGGATTTAGTGGGGGAACGCGTATGAATTTACCGAACAAACTGACGGTTGTGCGCATTGTGTTGGCGCCGCTGTTTTTACTGTTGGCCGTGTGGGATTTCCCGTTTCATTATGCGGCATCGCTGGTTGTGTTTATCGCGGCGGCGCTGACGGATATGTTTGACGGTAAGATTGCCCGTGCAAGAGGACTAATTACCAATCTGGGCAAATTTTTGGATCCGCTTGCGGATAAAATGCTGACCACTGCGGCGTTTTTGCTGTTCTTGGTGACCGGTCAGATGGACGTGTGGGGACTGATGCTGGTGCTCACGCGCGAATTCATGGTGACATCGGTGCGCTTGCTTGCCGCCAAAGACGGTACGGTGATCGCCGCGAGTATTTGGGGCAAAACCAAAACGGTGGCGCAGTTTATTGCCATTATTTACACGTTGACGGCGCTGGAATTTTCTACGTGGCAACACACGGTGCTGCAGGGATTTGCGTTGCCGGATGCCGTGTTCTCCGTCCCGCTTGTGATCGGTCAGGTCTTCATCTGGATCTCGGTGGTGCTCACGGTGGTATCCGGTATTGAGTACGTGTGGGGAAACCGTCATTTTTTCAAAGGTGAAAAATAAGAGTAGACTTTTTCAAAATTTCTGCTATACTAATGAGTGTAAAATGCGTTGAGCAGGAAAAGTACCCGACGAATTTGCAACAGAGAGAGGATGCCACCGGCTGAAAGCATCCTCCGCAACAGCGGCGGCGAACATGCACCTGTGAGCAGGCAGGGGGAACGGATTCCCAGTATCTCTGTCCGGTTGACCGCCGTTATCGGGTATACCACAAGAGCGGCGAAAACCATTGCGAGTTCGACACCCTTATGATATTGAGTGAAACACGAAGTGGAACCGTGCAAAAGATCAGCACCTTCGTCGCCGTTTTTGGGCGACGAAGGTTTTTTATTTGTTCACTTTGGGAGGAACGGTATGTTTGAACGGTTAAAAGAAGATATTGCCGTTGTGCGGGAAAAAGACCCCGCCGCGCGGTCAACGCTTGAGATCTTGCTGTTGTATAACGGACTCAAAGCGGTGCGGGCGCATCGGCGTGCCAATTGGTGGTACCGCCACGGCATGAAATTTATTGCCCGTGCCATTTCGCAACACGCGTTGCACCGTACGGGAATTGAGATCCACCCGGCGGCGACCATCGGACGGCGGTTGTTTATTGACCACGGCACCGGTGTGGTGATCGGTGAAACAACGGTGATCGGTGACGATTGCACGTTGTATCAAGGGGTCACGCTTGGCGGTACGGGTAAGGATAAGGGGAAACGTCACCCGACACTCGGCAATCACGTGATGGTGGGTGCCGGTGCCAAGGTGTTAGGTCCCATTGAGATCAGTGACCATGTACGCATTGCCGCAGGTGCGGTGGTGTTGCAGGATATTCCGCCGGAATCCACGGCGGTGGGTGTGCCGGCGCGCGTGGTGCGGCGGCGCGGCGAAAAAGTGGTGGAACTGGATCAGGTGCACGTACCCGATCCGGTGGCACAAGAGATCCAGCGCTTGGAAGCGCGCATTGATGCGTTGATACAAAACGGAGGGAACGAACATGAAAATTTATAACACAATGGCACGGGAAAAGCAGGAATTGCAGACCATCGAACCCGGTGTGGTGCGCATTTACGCCTGCGGTCCGACGGTGTACAACTATATCCATATCGGCAATGCACGCCCGCTTTGCGTGTTTGACGTGCTGCGTCGGTATCTGGAATGGCGCGGTTATACGGTGAAGTTTGTGCAGAATTTTACGGATATTGACGATAAGATCATCCGCCGTGCCAACGAAGAAGATGTGACCTACGACGTGATCGCCGAACGGTATATTGAGGAGTTCTGGACCGATGCGAAAGGCTTGGGCGTACGTGAGGCGACCATTCATCCGCGTGCAACCGAAAATATCGGGGAGATCATCGATATTGTGCGTACGCTGGAAGAAAAAGGTTATGCGTACAAAGCGGCAAACGGTGACGTGTATTTCCGCACCCGCAAGGACGAGGGATACGGGAAACTTTCGCATCAACCGATCGATGATCTGGAATCGGGTGCGCGTATCGGTATCGGTGAAGAAAAAGAGGATGCGCTGGATTTTGCGTTGTGGAAAGCGGCGAAACCCGGCGAACCGTTCTGGGAGTCACCGTGGAGTGACGGCCGTCCCGGCTGGCATATTGAATGCTCGGCAATGGCGCGGCGGTATCTCGGTGAGTCCATTGACATCCATTGCGGCGGTCAGGACCTGATCTTCCCGCACCACGAAAACGAGGTGGCGCAGAGCGAATGCTGTAACGGGGTGCCGTTTGCACGGTATTGGATGCACAACGGGTATATCAACGTGGACAACAAAAAGATGTCCAAATCGCTGGGTAACTTCTTTACAGTGCGTGACGTGGCGGAGAAATTCGGATATGAGCCGATTCGCTTTTTCCTGATCTCTTCTTCGTACCGCAGTCCCATTAACTACAACAACGAGAGCATTGAGCAGGCAAAAGCGGCATTGGAACGGTTGTACAACTGCCTGAACGGACTGGAGTTTGCCGCCGCCAATGCGCCTGCAGGCGAGGCGAGTGCCGACGTAACGGCGTTCTGCGACAAACGGCGTGCGCAGTTTATTGAAGCGATGGACGATGATCTGAATACGGCTGACGGTATCTCGGCGGTGTTTGAACTCGTGAAAGATTGCAACCGCGCGATCGCACAAGGCGGTCAGACAAAGGGAAGTTGCGAGGCGATGCTCGGTTTGTTTAACGAGCTGACCGAGGTGTTGGGTTTGGTGTATAACCGCCAAGCGGGCGGCGACGATGCCGAGATCGAAGCGATGATCGAACAACGGCGCGAAGCGCGTGCCGCGAAAAACTGGGCGGAATCCGACCGTATCCGCGATGAACTCAAAGCGATGGGCATTGTGGTGGAAGATACGCCGCAAGGCATGAAATGGCACCGCGCATGAGCAGGCGGTGGCTGAAGGCGTTGGTGTATGCCGCGGCAACGGTCGTGTTTACGGTTGTGATGGTGGTATATTACAACGGGTTGCATAAAATCGATCAAATTGATGTATCCTATTTTCAGACACAACGGTTTTTGATGATCGCGGGAGCCGTCCTTTTGGGGATCGGCATTTCGGTGCGCCGTCTGTATCGGGCGGATGCGGTGTTTTTGTCCCTTGTCGGCGGCGGATTGCTTTTGGCGTTTGTCAGTATGTTTTTGGCTTTCGGCGGGTTGTCCGGTCCGTTTGACGAGATCGGCTATGCCGCCGCAAACGCGCAGATGGTGGTGCTGGATGCGGCAATACTGGCGTGCTTTGTGCGGTGTGCCGTGCTCAGTATCGGTATTGGTGACGCAACCCGTGCCAAGCGGTGGACGGTGCGCGGGGTATGTGCCGCGCTGGCAATCGCGATCGTGTGTCTGTTGGTGACGGGATACGGCGTGCGATTTGCACAGTATGATGATGTGCTCACAAGCGAGGCGTATTCCGAATTTTAGGAGGATGCGCGATGTTTGCCAAAGCCGAAAATATTACGATGCAACTGTCCGGTGTGCACGATGCCGCCACACAAAAAGCGGCGGCACAGACGCTCCGAAACATTCCCGGTGTGCGCACGGTATCGGTGGACCGTCACAGCGCGGTGGCGCGGGTCACCTTTGTGCCGGAAAAGACAACCGTGCCGGTGATGACAGAGGCGTTGCGAAATGCCGGATTTCCGGTGGTGTAAACAAGAAAGCTCCCTTGCCGTTCAGGCAAGGGAGCTTTTGGCTTCTTCATAACACGTACGCAACGTTTCGCAGGATGCGTGGAAGCGGTCGGCTTCTTCATCACTTAACTGCATTTGGTGAATCATGCGCACGCCGTTGCGGTTGACCACACACGGGACACCCGCAAACACGTCCTGCTCGCCGTATTCGCCGAGCAGGTTGGCAGATACGGTGAGTACACTGTTTTCATCCCCGAAGATGGCTTTGGTGATGCGCACAAGCGACATGCCGATGCCGTAATACGTGGCATCTTTGGCGCGGATGATCTGCTGAGCGGCATCGCGCACCTCCTGTTCCACGCGGGTGAGGTGCTCAAACGTGCAGTAGCCGTGCGGCGGGTCGGCACAGATGTCGCTGAGCGGGCGGGTGGCAACGGTGGCGCGTGACCAGGGGACAAATTCGCTGTCCCCGTGTTCGCCGATGACGTAGGCGTGCACGTTGCGGGGGTCTACCTGCAGCAGATCGCCCAGCAAAAAGCGCAGGCGCGCGGTATCCAGTACCGTGCCGCTGCCGATCACGCGACGCGGATTGAAACCGGACAGTGTGCAGGTGACGCGCGTCATTACGTCCACAGGATTGGTGGCAACGAGGAACAAGCCGTTGAATCCCGAACGGATGACGGGTTCCACGATGGAACGGAAGACCTCGACGTTGCGGCACAGCAGGTCGCGGCGGGATTCACCCGGCTTTTGCGCAACGCCGGCACAGATGACCACCAAAGCGGCATCCTCGCAATCGCTGTAATCGCCCGCATAGATTTTGATGGCGGTGGG
>JAFSIB010000139.1 GCA_017440005.1 Clostridia bacterium | reverse complement strand
TTTCGTGAGTAGTATACACACTGGGTTTTAATACGCCGACGTACGGCAGGTTGCGGTAAAGTTCCGCATAATCCAAACCGTAACCGACAATAAACTCATCCGGTACGGCAGCACCGATATAATCGGCTTTCACCTCAACGCGGCGACGCTCCGGTTTATCCAAAAATGTACACAGGCGGATACTGGCAGGATGCCGCGCCGACAGGTTCTTGAGCAGATACGAAAGCGTGACACCGGAATCCAGAATATCCTCCACCACCAGCACGTCCTTGCCTTCCAGAGAGGCATCCAGGTCTTTTAAAATACGGACTTCGCCACTGGTCGACGTGCCGGAACCGTAACTGGATACCGACAAAAAGTCGATGGCGCACGGAACCGTGATCTCACGCATCAGATCTGACATGAATATGAGCGAACCTTTCAGCACGCTGACTAAGAGCAGGTTCTTACCCTCATAATCTTTGCTGATCTGTTGTCCGATATTCCGAACAATTTCCGCAATTTGATCCTCATTAAACAAAATTTTCTCAACATCCGGATGTATGGTTCTCATGCCCCTTCTCCCCTTTTTTGAATCCTCAATACCGTTTTGGTGTTCGGTGTGATGCGCACGCGCTCATCACAGCCGAAGCCGTACACCGCCACGATTCCCTTTTGATCGCACAGGACGGGAACACGGTCCCGATCGTGCGTTTTTTCCTCATTGAACAGTTTTTTGAGCGATTTGCCGCAATGGCGTCCTGCAGGGTGGAAACGATCGCCGTCCTGCCGTCCGCGCAAAATCAAATCGCCACATATTCTATCATAGTCAAAGGCGTTTGAAAACACCCTTTTTGAAATATTCAGTTTTTGTTCATATTCTTCACGCGGGATCGGCACAACGCGGTACGCGTTTTCTCCGATCTCATACCATTCATTGGGTGTGACAGTGAAACAAAACGATACCGTTTCCCCTGTTTGCCGACGCATCAGATGATCCGATGTGACGCACCAACACGTACCGCTGGGCAACGTGACCGCGCCGCCCCCTTCCTGCAACGCTGTTTGCAACATACCGACATGCCGCTCTTCTGCCGTTTGCGTAAGGCGGCACAGTACCCGCGCACACAATGCTGCCGGTAATTGCAACAACGCCTTGCGGTCATATACATCCGCCGTTTCCGTTTCGGCATCGGCGATTGCCTGCTCTGCAAGGTCCGAAAGCAGATCATCTGCCTGCCGCACTTGCTCGATAAACCGTGTAAGTGCCGCGGTTGCCTGCGGGTTGATCGCGCGGAGTGCCGGCATGACATCCAGACGAATACGGTTGCGCGCATAGTGTGTATCCGCGTTGGTACTATCCGTTACATAAGACAAACCTTGCTCCGCGCAGTACTGTTCGATATCCTGCCTGGTGCAGGTGAGCAACGGGCGGATGATGTTGCCGCGCACGGACGGAATACCCGAAGCGCCGTGCAAACCGCTGCCGCGGCAGAGGTGCAGCAGTAACGTTTCGGCGTTATCGTCTGCCGTATGTGCCGTAGCAATACGCGACACGGCATAGTGACTTGCCGCTTCCGAAAAAGCCACATAGCGGAGTTCCCGCCCCAGTTCTTCCACACCTTTTCCCTGCTCTTTTGCCAAAGCGGCAACGTCATGTGTGACAACGTGCAACGGCACGTTCCATGCTTTACACAGGTCTTCCACAAAATGCTGATCGCGCAACGATTCCTCGCCGCGCAAGCCGTGGTTTACGTGAACGGCTTCCACGTGCGAAAGCAGACCGTCTTGCCGCAAGGCGCACAGCAGGTGCAACAACGTCACAGAATCCGCGCCGCCCGAAACACCCGCTATGACAGCACAATCCGGCGGCAGCATTCGCTCCCGCCGAATTTGGGTCAAGAATTGTTCTTTCGCATCCATAGAGGTCATCCTTCGTTTTGATGCAATTCCAACGACGTGAATTGCGTGAATTCACCCTGGAACGCCAGTTTGACTGTACCGAGTTCGCCGTGGCGGTTTTTGGCAACGATCACTTCTGCCGTGCCGTTTTCCACTGCGGTGGGATCGCTCTTCTCGTTGCGATAATACTCGTCACGGTACAAAAACAACACCTGGTCGGCATCCTGCTCAATAGAACCCGATTCACGCAGGTCAGCAAGCGCAGGACGGTGGTTGGACTGCTTTTCGGTGGTACGGGCAAGCTGAGCACATACCATAACGGGGACATTGAGTTCTTTTGCCATGATCTTAAGACTTCGGGTGATCTCGGAAACCTCCTGCACACGGTTATCCGTGCGTTTGGCGGAGTGCATCAACTGCAAATAGTCGATCACAACAAAGCCGATATCTTTAAGGCGGCGCAAGCGTGCTTTCATTTCCGGTACGGTAATGCTTGCCGTTTCATCCAGATAGATGGGTGCTTTGCCCAGTTGTCCCGCCGCCGACGCCATACGCGTCCATTCATCGGGGGTGAGATTACCGGTACGCAGTTTTTTGGACGATACGCGCGCTTCCGAAGACAGGAAACGGTTGACCATCTGTTCACGGGACATTTCCAGGTTGAACACCGCAACCGTGCGGTGTTGCAACATGGCAACGTTGCGCGCGACGTTAAGTGCGAAACTGGTTTTACCCATGCCGGGACGCGCACCGACGATAAT
>JAFSIB010000138.1 GCA_017440005.1 Clostridia bacterium | reverse complement strand
GATATGATTTTATCTGCCTGTGCCTGCGCATCAACAATAATCTTCTCGGCATCTGATTTTGCCGCTTCGACGATGGCGTTGGCTTCCGTCTCAGCAGCAGCAACACCGTCCTTTTTGATTTGCTCAATAAGCTCCTGAAGTTGAACTTCCATAACTCTATCTCCTTTTCGTATTCAAAGAAAATTCTTGGTAAAAAACAAAACAGACCCAACTTCCTCTGCAGACAGCTGGATCCATTAATGTGCAATAATTATTTGCTTAACTGAAAGTTTATCACACTTTTCTCATTTCGTCAAGACTTTAAAAGATTAATCACGCAAAAAAAATTAGATTTTTAAATGATAACTTTGGGAAACTCATTGAACAGTCAAAATATGCTTCCACCCAATTTTTTTGCAAACGGACACCCTGATTAAAAGTCAGGTTTCCGTTTGCGGTGCCCGCCTCGCGCTCTTCGCTAAAAACAGTCCTCCGGACTGTTTTCTTAACGCTCAGACCCTCTCGGGTTCGAGTCCCTAGATATATAAAAACAAGCGATGCGCAAAAGCGCATCGCTTGTTTTTGGTGATCCATCGGGGACTCGAACCCCGGACACCCTGATTAAAAGTCAGGTGCTCTACCGACTGAGCTAATGAATCGTGCTATGCTATTATATATAACTGTTCCCGAATTGTCAAGGAAAATTTTGATTCTTTCCTCGACAATTTGGCAGATATTTTTATCTTGCGCGGATTTTCTTTAAAAATTCATCAAAATAGGTGGGCAAGTCACTGTCAAACTCCAGATATTTACCCGTGATCGGATGAACAAATCCGATTTGTTTGGCGTGTAAACATTGTCCGTTCAATTCACCTGGTTGTTTACTGCCGCCGTACACCGTGTCCCCCGCAACCGGATGACCGAGGTGTGCCATGTGCACACGAATCTGGTGCGTGCGACCCGTTTCCAACTGCAACCGCACGTGTGAATATCCGTTGAATTCTTCCAGCACCGTGTAATGCGTGACCGCCGGTTTGGAATTGCGGTCGATCACCGTCATTTTTTTGCGGTTGGTCGGGTGTCTGCCGATCGGGGCGATGACGGTCCCCTGCTGCTCCCGCAGATGGCCGACAATAACCGCCTCATACACACGTGTGAAACTGTGTTCCTTGATCTGTTCGGCAAGGCCTTGGTGCGCCCGATCGTTTTTGGCAACGATCAGCAACCCGCTGGTGTCCTTATCGATACGGTGAACGATTCCGGGACGCATCACTCCGTTGATACCGGACAAACTGTCGGGACAATGATGCAACAAGGCATTGACAAGTGTACCGTCCGGATTACCTGCCGCGGGATGCACCACCATACCTTTGGGTTTGTTGACCACCAACAGATCCGCATCTTCGTACACGATATCCAGCGGGATATCCTGCGCCACCGCTTCACACGGTTCGGGATCGGGCACGGTGATTTCCAGCACTTGTCCCGCCGTTACACGCGCACTTTTGGACAACACCCGTCCGTCAGACAACGTCACGCGCCCCTGCTCCAACCAATGCTGGGCGGACGAGCGCGTGATGGAAAGCATGCGGGACAGGACCGAATCGGTCCTGTCCCCATTGTATTCAATTGGTATGATCAGTTGTGTCTTCTCCATGAGATTCCTCCGCTTTGGGGGTTGCGAATATCGGATGCTCATCGTACAGAAAGAAGAAGAAAATGAGCAACAGCACCGATCCGACCACCACGTAGCAATCGGCTACGTTGAACACCGGAAAATCGAAAAACTGTACCTGTATAAAGTCCACCACGTATCCTTGGATCAAGCGGTCGATAAAATTGCCGATGCCGCCTGCTACGATCAGCGTTGCGCTGACGTTAAACCACCGAAACGCGCGGAATTTGCCAAAGAGCACCAATCCTAAAATGGCGATCATGATCACACCGGTCAACACCAAAAACAACCAGCGCTGACCTTGCAGGATTCCAAAAGCCGCTCCGCGGTTTTCCACGTACGTGAACCCCAATACCGAGGGGATCACGGTTACCGCTTCGGCGTTTTTCAAAAACAGGACTGCCAACCACTTGGTCACCTGATCCAGACAGACCATGGCGGCCGTGATCGCCAATACCGTAAACTGAAACATACGGTCTACCTCGTTATTTATTCAAAATCGCCGCACAACGTGCACACAAACCGGCGCCTTCGCCCTCTTGTTGCACGGTATCGCTGTACGCCCAGCAACGGCAGCATTTTTCACCGTCAGCATGCGCAACCGATACGCTCAACCCCTCAAACTCACCGGTGAATTCGCCGACACCTTTTTCACAGATCTCAACCTGCGACACGATCAACACGGTCTTGAGCAGATCCTCGATCTCGCGCACAAACGGCAGGATCTTTTCATCACAGAACAGCGTCACTTTGGCATCGAGCGAACCACCGATCGTTTTGGCGGTACGGGCCGCTTCCAAAGCTTTCTGGACGTCATCACGCAATGCGTGGATCCGATCCCATTTTTCCTCAAACGCGGCATCCGCTGCAACAGCCTGCGCTTCGGGCATGTCGTTGAGCATAACGGCACGGGCATCTTCACCCTCCGCATGCGGCATGAAGGACCAGATCTCATCCGACGTAAAGGCCAAAATAGGTGCAAGCAAACGCGTAAGCGCATTGAGGATACGGTACATCGCCGTCTGCGCGGCACGGCGGTCAACACTGTCTGCCGCTTCCACGTACAAGCGATCTTTGAGCACATCCAGATAGAAGTTGGACAGATCCACCACGCAGAAATGATGGATGGCATGGAACGCATCGTGGAAAGCAAATTCTTCATACGCACGACGCACGTTGGTGATTACTTGGTTCAAGCGCAACAACGCCCAACGGTCAATGTCATGCAGTTGATCGTCCGCCACGCAATCCGTGTTGGGATCAAAATCGTGGATGTTGCCGAGAATGTAACGCGCGGTATTACGCACTTTGCGATACGCTTCGGATAATTGCTTGAGAATGTCTTTGGACAAGCGCACGTCCACACGATAATCGAGGGATGCCACCCACAACCGCAGGATCTCTGCGCCGTATTGTTGGATCACTTCGTCGGGAGCGATGGCGTTGCCGAGCGATTTGTGCATGGCTTTGCCTTCACCGTCCACGACCCAACCGTGCGTCAACACCGCTTTGTACGGCGCTTTGCCCGTGCAGGCAACCGAGGTGAGCAACGAAGACTGGAACCAACCGCGATACTGGTCAGCACCCTCCATATACAGGTCGGCAGGTGTGCCGAGTTCCTCGCGTTCTTCCAACACAGCGGCATGGGACGAACCGGAATCAAACCACACGTCCATGATGTCACTTTCCTTGCGGAACTGCTTACCGCCGCAGTGCGGGCAGGTGGCACCCTCCGGCAGGATCTCAGCGGCTTCATGTGTATACCAACCGTCCGAACCTTCGCGACGGAACAATTCGGAAACGGCTTTGATAAACTCACCGTCAATGATCGGCTTGCCGCAATCTTCACAATAGAAGATCGGGATCGGCACGCCCCACAAACGTTGACGGGAAATACACCAGTCGGCACGTTCACGCACCATCGAAATGATGCGATCCTCACCCCAGGACGGCATCCATTTGACATCCTGAATGGCTTTGACAGCATCTTCTTTAAAGCTGTCCACCGAGCAGAACCATTGATCGGTTGCGCGGAACAACACCGGGTTCTTACAACGCCAGCAGTGCGGATATTGGTGAACGATCTTCTTCATAGCCAGCAGCGAACCTGTTTTGTCCATGTGGATCGCGATTGCTTTGTTGGCTTCATCCGTTGTCATACCCGCACAGATCGGGCCGGCCTCTTCGGTCATGCGGCCTTCACTGTCCACCGGTACGCAAATGCCGATCTGCTCGTATTTTTTGCAGATGTTAAAGTCATCCACACCGTGGCCGGGAGCGGTGTGTACGCAACCGGTACCGCTTTCCAACGTGACATGATCGCCCACGATGATGAGCGATTCACGATCCAAGAACGGATGTTTAGCGGTCATGAGTTCCAACTCGGCGCCCGTGAAGGATGCCAGTACTTCATATTCTTCAATACCGGCGGCTTTCATGGTATCCTCTACCAAACCTTCCGCCAGGATATAATTCTCATCGCCGCATTTCACCACTTGATAGGTGAACGTCGGACCCAGACAGATCGCCAGGTTTGCAGGGAGTGTCCAGGTAGTGGTGGTCCAGATCACAAAATACGTTTTGGAAACGTCTACACCGGCAGCCGTCAGCACACCGCGATCGTCTTTTACGGCAAATTTAACATATACGGAATAGCACGGATCTTCACCGTACTCAATCTCCGCTTCCGCCAAAGCCGTCTGACATTCGGGGCACCAATACACCGGTTTTAAACCTTTGTAAATGTAACCCTTGGTTGCCATCTGACCGAACACTTCGATCTGACGCGCTTCAAATTCGGGCGCTAACGTCAAATACGGATGTTCCCAATCGCCCAGCACACCCAAACGCTTGAACTGTTCCGTCTGATTGTGCACATAACCCAGTGCAAAATCACGGCAAAGGCCGCGCAAATCGACCGGTGCCATCGTTAAGGCTTTTTCCGCACCCGCTTTGGCACGTGCTTTCAGTTCGATCGGCAGACCGTGGGTATCATAACCCGGTACAAACGGTGCTTGATAACCCGTCATATTGTAATAACGGACAATCATGTCTTTGATGATCTTATTCAGCGCATGACCGTTGTGAATGTCACCGTTGGCATACGGAGGGCCGTCATGCAGAATGTAACGCGGTTTCCCCTCGTTCTTCTCCATGATCTTGCCGTACAGATCGGCTTTATCCCACTGTTCCAGCATGACAGGTTCCCGTTGCGGCAAGCCGGCACGCATGGGGAATTCGGTCTGCGGTAAATTCAAGGTTTGGTTATAATCTTGTTGTTGCATAGGGCAAATCTCCTTTTGGGAACTCATTTTTTCTTCCGGAACAATCCGCGAGGTTTTTCATCATCCTCGTCGTCTTCTTCGTGAATATCGTAATCGTTGCCGAATTTGAGATCGTCAAAACGCGATAACGGTTTGAGTTCCTCATCGGCTTCCGTGCGCACCGTTTCCTCGGTGGTGGGGGCAACCACGATCATATCCGCATCTTCGTCTTCGGGCTGCTCCACCGGTTCTTCCGTTACGGGCTGTGCACTCTCAACGGGCGTTTCTGCCGGTGCTTCGGCAGGTTCTTCGGGCAACAGTTTCAGCAATGCCAAATGCTCTTTATACAACCCGAGAATCTTATTTTTAAACTCTGCGACTTCTTGTTTGGCGCGTGCCAACTCCTCACGCTCGGCTTCCAGACCTGCCAGCAATTCCTGACGAAGTGCTTCGGCTTTCGCCTGCGCTTCTCCGGTGAGTGCATCGGCTTTTGCCTGCGCATCACGCAGAATGGCATCACCGGTACGTTGTGCATTGAGCAACGCACCGCGGATGCTGTCTTCATCGTTGCGGTATTCCGCTAATTTATCGGCGAGTACTTTCATTTTTTGGTTGGTTTCACGGTTTTCCTGCACCAACGCTTCCATTGCCGCTACGCATTCATCAATGAAGTCATCTACCTCATCCGCACGATAACCGCGGCCTTTGCTGAATTCAATATTCCGGATATCATCCAAAGTCATCATCGTTTTGTTCCTCGCTTTCGTTTAAATGTACTTATGCAATAAAAGAATCAGCCGCCCTTTGTGTGTGAGCGGACCGAGGGCCGCAACACGAAAGCGACCCGCGCCCCGCACCGACAGAATGTCGCCTTCCTTTACGGTGTGGGCCACTGCCTCACAGGGCATATGATTACAGGATACCAGCCCCGCCGTGATCTGCCGTGCCGCTTCTTCGCGCGACACGCGCAACGCCGCTTTCACCACGGCATCTAACCGCGGCGATGCCACCGTATCCCGATATTCTCGAAATTCACGTTTTACCGTTACCGGTTCGGTAAAGGGATATTCCGCCCGCACACCTTCCGCACCGACTTTATTGACCGATTGCGCCAAAAACGGTGCCAGCTCTTCATCGGCAAACACGACCGCAAGGCCGTTGCCGCACACGATATCCCCGATCTTTTCACGCTTGATACCGGTTGCCAGTAAGGCGCCCAGAAAATCACGGTGCGATAAATCGGCAGATTGCCGATACCGAAATCCGATTGCCGAAACGGGAAACAAGGCGGGATCCGGCGGTAAAAAATCCGGGAAAACACCCAAAACGGTACGTTCCGCCTCCTCGTATCCACCGAAAAACAGATACGTGCACATTCCCTTTTCATGCAAGACGGCTCGTGCCACCGCTTGTCGGTGTTCGTCTAAAAACCCGACAAAGCGAGGACACGAGCGCATGTCACATAAATCACAGGCATCTTCAACACGGGCGCGCAACAACGCGTCCTCTTCCGACCGATCAGAAGTAAAGCCCATTGTTCTCCAATTCGTCTAACAGGTCACCCATAAAGCCGACATTGTACGGGGTGATGATGTAGGTGCAGTTCGCAACCTTTTTGATCTGGCCGTTATTGGCATACGCAACACCGCTGAGGAAATCCAAAATGCGGCGAGCCACATCCTTGTTGGACGATTCCAAATTGAGCACTACCGTACGTTTGGCATTCAGATGATCGGCAACCGCACTGGCATCGTCAAAACGCTCAGGTTTTACGAGCACCACCTGCAACTGCGCCGTGGCGTGAATGTTGACAACTTTATTATTCTTGCGCGGTGCTTCCACTTCCATATCTTTTTCCGGCGAACGCGAAACGAAATCCGTTTCCGTATCCAAACCGATCGTGCTGTCGGACTGCTCTCCGAATAAACCTTCCAACTTGTCCAAAATACCCATTTTCTGTTCCTCCTGCATCAATTATATTGTCTTTCACCAAAGATTGCCGAACCGACACGAATCAACGTCGAGCCTTCCAGCACAGCCTGTGCGAAATCAGAAGACATACCCATGGACAATACTTCCATGATTACATTATCCACTTTTTTCTCCCGAATGTCAATAAACAGTTTATGCATTTCATAAAAAATCGCCCGTTTTTCTGCTTCTGTGTGTAAAATCGGGGGAATTGTCATCAATCCGCGCACCCGAATCCCCTCAAAAGTACCGATTTCCGACAACAGATCGGGCAACCGATCGGGCGCAACGCCGCTTTTGGATTCCTCTCCGCCAATGTTGACCTCCACCAAAACATCGGTATACCCTTTGGCAGTCTTGAGCGAGGCATCCGCAATGGCTTTGGCAACGTGTACGCTGTCCACCGATTGGATCATATCCACTTCGCCTACGATGCGTTTGACCTTGTTGGTCTGCAAATGACCGATCAAGTGCCGCTCCACGCCATCCAGATGCAACGCATCGCGTTTGCTGAGATATTCCTGCACACGGTTTTCACCGATGCACGTAACACCTGCATCCAGCACCACGTTAATGCGCTCGGGTGATACCGTTTTGGTGACCGCCATCAAAGTAACCTCGTCACGGGAACGCCCCGCCAAACGGCAGGCATCACATACCGCATCTTCCACGCGGCGGAGATTATCCAGTACCCGCTGTTCCTCAGCGGACAAGTTTGCCGTCATACAGATTCTCCCCTCCCGTAACAATGCGGTCATACAACTGCAGATAACTCTTGTCATCTTTTTCTGCACACACCGAAAACCGTTCCGTTTCGTTGTGGTACAGCACCTGTATCCGCTTAAACCGCAGGATGTTGCCGTCCTGCACAAACACGCCTGCTTCTTGCTGTTCGTTGAAATAGATCGCGCTGTCCGGCACCAAGATGCCCTTATGGTCGGTCAGGCGGATCTCGATCTGCTCACGCCGCACGGTAGACAACGCCGCCGACATATAGGTGCATTGTAACACCACGGCAACCTGATCGTCCGCGGCTTTGTTGAGCGATATGACTTTCATTTTCAAAGGCTCACTCTGCACAAACGGCATGCACACTTCCAGCTGGAGATCTTTTTTTAACGTGGCGGCACTTTCCAGCGGCAACACACACGCCAAATACCATTCGTAATCGCCGACGATCTTGCCGACAAAATCCGTGTTGTCGATCACCGGCTCCGCGGTTAGCGCCGCCCGAATATCCCCCACCGTCAAGCTGCTCACTTTATCCGTCGTGAACACGGTTTCAAAGCCGTCTGCAGAACCGACAAAATAACCGGCGATTGGTGACGTGACGGTAGCGGTGGCGGTGTTGAACGACGCTGCCAACGCCGCCCGCTCGGAGCGCAACTGTGAAATGCGTTCATCAAAATTCTCTTCTTTGCCGATGGTCAACTGCTTTTTATTCAAAAGCGTGAGTAAACGGGCATGCAGTTCACTGATATCGCCGTACGCCGCCTGATGTGCCGACTGCGAAATAGACAGCCACGTTTCGTTAATTTGTTGATTGATACTGTTCAAACCGGCACGGTTGGTTGAGCCTTGTGCATTGATGGACACGAGGGCTTCGATATCGGCATCCAACGTTTCCAGTTCCTGCTGCGCAATGGCATCTTTGGCGCTGGGAAACACATGCGCGATGTTGCCGGCCTTGGACACACGGTTACCGTCCTGCACGGTATAAAACACGTATCCGTCGGTTTTTTCACGAATCACCGATTCACTGCGATAGATAACGCCGGTGGTTTTCAGTGTTTCATACGCGATTTCATGATCCGCGGTAACGGTGTCCAGCGATGCGGAAAAGATCAAGTATCCCTGCACGCCCACATACACAATGAGCAACAGCGATAATAAAGCCAGTACAACACGCTTTACTACCGGATTCATACCCTCACTTCTCCTTTCTCAAAAACTCCTCAATGCAAGCCGCCGCTTGCGCGGTGGGTTGCGCTTCATCCATATAGATCGGGGTTAACCAATCGTATCGCCGAAACCAGGATAACTGCCGCTTGGCATAGCGGCGCGTTGCTTGTCTGAGCGCATCCGCCGCCGTTTCCAAGGTAACGGCCCCCTGCAAATAGGGTTCCAATTCTTTATAACCGATCGCCTGACGCACGGTGTCGGTATTGGGTTGGCGGCGTAACCGGTCCGCCTCTTCCACAAGCCCTGCATCCAGCATCATCGAAACACGGCGATTGATGCGATCGTACAACGTGTCCCGATTGCGATATTCCAGCCGCAATCCGCATACACGGTACGGCGACTCCACCGCGCGGGATGCCGCATTCTGTTCGGTAATCGTGCGGCCCGTGGTTTGCACGATCTCCAAAGCACGCACAATGCGCCCGTGGTCATGCGGGTGCAGACGTGCCGCCGTTTCCGGATCGACCGCCGCCAGTTCCGCAAGTAACGCTTCCCCGCCCTCGCATTCGATCCGTGCACGTAACCGCTCACGTATTTCACGCGAGGCGGGTTGTTCTTCATACGATAAATTTTCCACGACCGCCTGAATGTACAAGCCCGTACCGCCGCACAAGATCGGTAATTTACCGCGTGCGTGTACATCGGCGATTGCCGCATGCGCCAATTCCGCATATTTGGCAACGCTGAACGAAGCATCCGGCGGCAAAAAGCCCATCAAATGATGCGGTATACCGCCCATTTCCTCGGTTGTGGGACGCGCTGTACCAACCGTTAACGTGTCATACACCTGCATGGAGTCGGCAGATACCACTTCTCCGTTAAAGCGATGGCACAAATCCACCGCCAACGCAGTTTTGCCGGAAGCGGTCGGACCTGCAAGCACCACAAGGTCGATTCCGTTTTGCTTTTGCATCATACGATCCGCCCAAACTGTTTTTCAATTTCTTTGGCGGTCAGTTCAAAACAAACCGGACGCCCGTGGGGGCACGTGCGGATATCATCGTTATACAACACCCGCTCTGCCAGTTTTAACAATTCCTGCGGTGTACTGCCGTCCCCCGCTTTTACGGCGGCGCGGCAGGCAACGGAATGATAGATCCAATCCAACCGTTCGGTGGTGATCTCACGCCGTCCCGACAACAGTCCGCCCGCGATCTCACGCAAACTTTCGGCAACGTTACCGCCCGACAGCATCATCGGTACTGCTCGTACCAGCAACGTATTTCCACCGAACTCTTCCACTTCAAAGCCTGCTTCTGCCAAAGAGGCGGCGGCTTCCATCAAAACACCGTATTCCTCACGGCTGAGCGAAACCGACAGCGGAGCTAAGAGCAACTGTGAATCCTGATGTGCCGTCTGTTTCAACTCGTTATACAAAATGCGCTCATGCGCAGCATGTTTGTCAATGAAATACACCGAACCGCGCCACTCCACAAGGATGTACGTGTGCAGTGCTTCGCCCAGCAACCGAATGGGTTCGGGTTTTTCGGGTTCGATCGTTTGTTGAACCGGTACCGTCGGTTCTTCTGTTTGGGGTACCGCCGGTTGCACCGTCTTGGCAGGCGGTGTGGGCACAGCGGCTTTTGGTTTTTCAAACACGATATCCAGCGGTGACGTGGTATCCCGTAACACCGACGGCGTTCCCGTTCGGATGGGTTTTGCGGGCATGGGAACGGGTTTCGGCGGCGGGGTGACGGCAGGCTTATCCTGCATCACCGTGCGGCGCGCAATCTCCCGTGCCGGGGTGGGCGATACGTATTCCGGTTTGGCAGTTGCGACCGCAGGCACCGTAGGTAACGTTGCCTGACGCGGTGCACTTTCACCGTCCAACGCCGACCGCACACCGTGATACACGGCATCAAACACCGGCTTTTCGTTTACAAACCGCACTTCGATCTTAGCGGGATGTACGTTGGCATCCACCGTTTCGGGCGGAAGGTCAATATACAGTACGCAGGCGGGAAATTTGCCTGCCATCAAACTGCCTTTGTATGCTTGTTCGATTGCCGCCATCGCCGTGCGGGTCTTCACGTACCGACCGTTAATGAAAAAGTGTTGCATGGTGCGGTTGGCACGCGCCCCTTCGGGACGGCAGATATACCCGTGCACACGGATGCCGCCCAACGTATACTCAACGGGGGTCAACACTTTCACAAATTCTCTGCCCAACACCGAGCCGATCGTCGCGTACAGATCGTTGTTGCCGGGTGTGAGCAATTCGTCACGTCCTTCCCGAATGAAACGGAACGATACCTCCGGATGCGACAACGCCAACCGATCCACAACACCGGCAACCGCGTTAGCTTCGCCCACGTCCTTTTTGAGGAACTTCATGCGGGCAGGAACATTATAAAATAAGTCGCGTACGCAAATCGTCGAACCGCGGGGACACCCCACGTCGGTCAGTTCCACTTCCTCGCCGCCCTCGATCACATACCGTGTGCCGGCGAGTTCTTCCTCCGTGCGTGTGATGAGTTCCACGCGCGCCACCGCCGCGATGGAAGCCAGTGCCTCACCGCGGAAACCCAACGTGGCAATACTGTCCAGATCCTCCTCGCGGCGGATCTTACTGGTCGCATGACGTAAAAACGCCGTAGGAACATCCTCACGGGCAAAGCCGCAGCCGTTATCGGTAATACCGATATACGTGATCCCGCCGTTTTTGATCTCGACCGTTACGGAACTTGCGCCGGCATCGATCGCGTTTTCCACCAATTCTTTCACGACCGAAGCCGGCCGCTCAACCACTTCACCCGCCGCGATAAGTTCCGCGGTGTGTTTATCCAACACGTGAATACGCGCCACGTCGACACTCCTTCCTTAATAAGCTTGTGCGTCCCGATTCAATTCATACAAAACCTGCATGGCTTCGATCGGGGTCAGCACATTGACATCCAATTCTTTGATGCGGTGGATCAACTCATTATCCGCCATCGGAATCAGCGACAGTTGCCCGTCATCCCGTTCCGATAATCCGTCACGTTTGTGTACCGTCGGCGTTTCGCCGTTATCCAACTCACGCAGAATTTCTTTGGCGCGCACAACGACGGCATCCGGGACGCCCGCCAGTTTAGCGACCTCAATACCGTAACTGTCATCCGTCGGTCCGCGCACGATACGGCGCAAAAACGTAATATCATCTCCGTGTTTTTTCACGGCAACGTTGTAATTCTTGATGCCCGCCATTTTCTCTTCCATCACGGTGAGTTCATGATAGTGCGTAGCAAACAACGTTTTCGCGCCCAACTTACGGGGATCCGCCACGTGTTCCAGCACTGCACGGGCAATGCTCATACCGTCAAAGGTAGAGGTGCCGCGGCCGATCTCGTCAAACACGATCAGGCTGTTCGCGGTGGCATTTTGCAGAATGGAAGCCACTTCACTCATTTCCACCATAAACGTGGATTGTCCGGACGCCAGATCGTCCGAAGCACCCACACGGGTGAAAATGCTGTCCACGATACCCACCGTGGCACTGTCTGCCGGCACAAAACTGCCGATCTGCGCCATCAGCACAATGAGCGCCGTTTGGCGCATATAGGTGGATTTGCCTGCCATGTTCGGGCCGGTAATCATCGCCACGCGGTTTTCACCGTTATCCAACAACACGTCATTGGGGACAAACGGTGACGATTGCAACGCTTCCACCACCGGGTGACGGCCGTTTTTGATATCGATCACACCATTTAAGTCAATGACGGGACACACGTAATTGTGCAATGCCGCCGTTTGGGCAAACGACGTAAGTACGTCTAATTTGGCAACGGCTTCCGCCGTTGCTTGGATCCGCAACAGTTCGGCGGCGATGGTCGTGCGCACCTCACAGAACAACTGATATTCAAGCGAAACCGCACGGTCTTTGGCGCCCAGTACGCGCGATTCCAGTTCTTTGAGTTCCTGTGTGATGTATCGTTCGGCATTCGCCAAAGTTTGTTTGCGAATGTAATGTTCCGGCACATCGTTTGCAAAACTGCGTGATACTTCAATGTAATAGCCAAAGACGCGGTTATAACCGATTTTCAGTGTCTTAATACCGGTCTTTTCTTTTTCTTCCGCTTCGATGCGCGCCAGAATACTTCGACTGTCGTCCATAATCAGGCGCAGTTCATCCAGTTCGGCGTGGTATCCCTCACGGATCATACCGCCTTCCCGTACCGAGAACGGCGGATTGTCCGCAATGGCTTGTCCGATCAACGATAACAAATCCGGCAGAGGATCGATCGTTGCATGGATCTCCTGCAGCAGCGTGCTCTTAGCCCCTACCAGACGGGATTTGAGCGGCGCCAATTTCTCGATCGTTTGTCCGAGAGCCGCAACTTCTTTTGCGTTGGCACTGCCGTATACCACGCGGGTCATGATACGTTCCAGGTCGTGAATATCGCCCAGCAACTCACGCAGGTCTTCACGCAACACCACGTCATGCACGATCTCCGCCACCGCGTTTTGGCGGCGGGTGATCTGCGCCGGATGTAAAAGCGGTTGTTCGATCCAGTTGCGGATCAGACGCTTACCCATGGCGGTGCGCGTTTTATCCAACACGCCGAGCAAGGAACCGCGCTTTTCTTTGTTGCGCATGGTTTCCAACAGTTCCAGATTGCGCCGTGCCGTTAAATCCAAACGCATGAATTGCGCATCCGAATACACATTCAGTTGCGTCATGCGCTCAATGCCGGTCATCTGTGTCAGATACAAATAATGCAACGAACAACCCAGTGCACGGACTGCGGAATGCTTATCGTGCAGCGACAACTGTTCCAGTGACGTTTTCCCGAAATGGTCCAGTATGCGCTCATTCGCCGCTGTGTAGTCAAAACAGACCGGTTCTGCCGCTTCGGGTTTCACGTTCAAACGGTCAGTCAGAAAACTCATTACCGCGCGATCGGCAAGTGCCACGTCGTTGAGCAGTACTTCACGGGGTGCAAAGCGACCAAGCTCATTCTGCATGCGCACAATGAGGTCCTGACCTTCCAGTTGCGTTACGTGAAGTTCACCGGTTGAGGTATCCACAAAGCACAATCCGACATCCGCGAACCCGTCCCCCGCAAACACCACACACAGATAGTTATTGCGGCTTTCGTCCAACATACTGCCTTCAATAACGGTACCCGGAGTGATGATGCGCACCACGTCCCGTTTTACAAGACCTTTGGCGGTTGCAGGGTCTTCGGTTTGTTCACAGATGGCGACTTTATAACCGCGGCTCACCAGTTTCGCGATATATCCTTCGCAACTGTGAAACGGCACACCGCACATCGGAGCGCGTTCCTCCTGGCCGCAATCACGACCGGTCAGAACCAATTCCAGCTCTTTCGATGCAATCTTGGCATCCTCGAAAAACATTTCATAGAAATCACCCAGACGGTAGAACAAAATACAGTTCGGATAGTCTTTTTTGATTTCAAAATACTGTTTCATCATGGGAGTTACCGGCGGCATACCGCTCACCTCCTTTTCACGTCTTTTATTTTGAAAATTCTTAGTGGCATCCGCCGCAGCTGGCACAGTTGCCGCCGCATTGATGCTCATCGTATTCATCGGGATTAAGACCTTGCGCGGCCATATTGATGATAGCACCGATACCGTTGAGGATCTTATCCATTTCGGTTTTGGCTTCGTTGTACGCCACCATCGACGGATTCGCCATCACGCGACCGTATACTTCGCGCAATTCCTCGTTGAGCTGCTTCATTTTTTCTTCATCCTGCTCGGGTTTGGCAGACTCACTGTTGATCGCCATACGTTTCAGGTTGAATTCGCCGATCAGTTCTTGCAACGCAGCATCGTTATCCGCCTGCAGTTGAGCAGCCTGCACTTTGATAAAACGCTCATCCTGCTGAATTGCGTGTCCGATTTCTTTTGCCATTTCCAAAATTTGTTCCATTGTTGTTCCTCTCCTTAATTCTCGATCTCACCGGTTAGGATATAACTGCGCGCACCGGTGATACGCACGGTCACAAATTCGCCGATACGGGCAGGATCGCCCTGCACACGTACGATACTGTTATCCGGTAAACGGGCTTCCAGATAATCGCCCGCTTCCGCTTCTAACAACGCGCGTTGCGTTGTACCGACCACGTTTTTGAGCCGCTCGCCGGATAGCTCTTCCTGCAGAGCGGTCATTTCCGAAAACCACGCTGATTTCACTTCAGCAGGAATCGGATCTTCCATCTGCGCCGCAGGGGTTCCTTTGCGCGGCGAAAAGATGAAAGTAAACAGCGAGGCAAACCCCACCTCACGGATCAGCGACAAGGTCTGTTCAAAATCCTCGCGCTGTTCGCCCGGGAAGCCCACGATCACGTCACTGGTGAACGTGATACCCGGCACGGTCTTGCGGGCATATTCGATCAGTTCCAGATACTGTTCCCGCGTATACCGACGGTTCATTTCTTTTAAAATACGGTTGCTGCCCGATTGGAACGGCAGGTGAAAATGCCGTGATACTTTTTCACATTCCGCAATCGTATCAAACAGTTCCCGAGTGGCGTCTTTCGGGTGTGATGTCATGAACCGAATCACAAAATCACCGGGGATCGCATTGATACGCCGCAGCAGTTCCGGGAACGTGACCCCATGTGCTTCGCCCTTGCCGTACGAGTTAACGTTTTGACCAAGCAATGTGATCTCCTTGTACCCCTGCTCCACCAATTCGCGTGCTTCCTGCACGACCGTTTCGGGATCACGGCTGCGTTCGCGGCCGCGCACATACGGCACGATGCAATACGTGCAAAAATTGTTGCACCCGTACATGATGGATAAGAACGCTTTGAAACCACCGTCCCGCACACTTGGGATGCCTTCGGCGATCACTCCGTCGCAAGACGGAATCTCCACTTTACGCTTACCGCCGAATAAAACGCCTGCCATCAGTTCCGGCAACCGATGTTGTACGTGTGTGCCGAATACCAACCCCACAAACGGGTAACTGCGATACACTTTTTGCGCCACGTGTTCCTGTTGCATCATACAACCGCACAACGCAATCAGCAAATGCGGTTTGCGGCGTTTGAGGGCTTTGAGCGCCCCCACGTTGCCGAACACGCGATCTTCGGCGTGTTCCCGCACCGCGCACGTGTTAAATAAAATGAAATCCGCTTGTTCGGGGGATTCGGTAAACCCGAATCCCATCTGCGAAAGCAACCCTTTCATGCGTTCGGAATCCGCCACGTTCTGCTGACATCCGTATGTGCGCACATAAGCAAGCGGTGCCGTATTCTCGCACCGTTTTTGATAATATTCCCGTATTTGCCGTATGAACAGTTGCTGATATTCCTGTTCTTCCGGCGTGATGACACGGATGTCGGACATAGCATTTCCTCCGCTGAAAAGGTCAAATTTACAGATGATATCATTATAACAAATTCTGCTTATGAATTCAATCATTATTTCGTGTTAAAATTTGCAAAAAGGTATTTATTTTTTGTGTGAAAACCAATATAATAAAACTATTGAGGGGGGATCCGTATGAAACAGGAATTTTTATCGGGAATCCGATCGGTACACTTCGTCGGCATTGGCGGTTCCGGTATGAGTCCGCTCGCCGAAATCCTGCATTCGCTGGGATTTACCATTACCGGATCGGATGTCAATGAATCGGATAATCTGGCACGTATGCGCCGCTTGGGGATTCCGGTATTTTTGCCGCAGAAAGCGGAAAATATCGGCAACGCCGATCTTGTGGTGTACACCGCCGCCGTATCGGCAGATAATCCCGAACTGGTTGCCGCACGCACCAAGAATATCCCGCTGATGGAACGCGCTATCCTGCTGGGTGAACTGTCCCGTCGGTTTAAAAATACGGTTGCCGTTGCGGGTACGCACGGCAAGACTACCACCTCCTCCATGATATCACAGATCCTGTTACAAGCGGATCGCGATCCGTCTGTATTTATCGGCGGCAGACTGCCGCTCATTGACGCCAACGGTCACGCCGGAAATTCCGACGTGTTCGTTTGTGAAGCCTGCGAGTTCAAAGACCATTATCTGGAAATGAATCCGGCGATCTCCATCATTCTCAACGTGGATGCCGATCATCTGGATTATTTCGGTTCGTTGGAAAACGTGATCCGATCGTTCCGCCAATTTTCTTCACAGACCACCGGCACGTTGATCGTCAACGCCGAGGATGCTAACACGCTCAAAGCCGTTGAGGGACTCACACATGCCGATATTGTACGGTACGGTTATTCCTTGGACTGTGATTGGTCAGCCCAAAACGTCACGGTGCATGACGGTGCTTACGGATGTTATGACCTGTACCGCCATGATCAAAAAATCGCATCCGTCACGCTCGGCGTTCCCGGTGAGCACAATGTATTAAACTCGGTCGCCGCCGCGGCCGCCGCATCCCTTTGCGGTGCGACACCCGCAGAAATCGCTGACGGTCTTGCGGCATTTCACGGCGCCGGCAGACGGTTTGAGTTTTTGGGCACGGTGAACGGCATCACCATCGCCGATGATTATGCACACCACCCCACCGAGATCACGGCAACCCTCAATGCCGCGAAAGCCATGCCGTATGAACACGTTTGGGCAATCTTCCAACCCTTCACCTTCTCGCGCACGGCACGGCATTTGAACGAATTTGCCGAATCGTTGTCTATTGCGGATACGGTGATCGTCAGTGATATTATGGGATCCCGCGAAACCAATAAATGGAACGTATCCTCCACACAGATCACCGATCAGATAAACGGTGCCCACTATCTTGCCACGTTTGATGAGATCAGCCGTTTTGTAGCAGAAAACGTACAGCCGGGCGACCTCGTCCTCACTATGGGCGGCGGCGACGTATACAAATGCGCCCGCATGATCAAAGCCTTACTGGAAGCACAATAAATAAAAGCAGGGTGGTCAAAACCACCCTGCTTTTATTTTACACGTGTGAATGTATACGGGTATCCTGCCGCATCGTCTTCGGATAAATTGGGATCGGAAGACGATACAATGTGCAACGTATCCAATTCCACCACGATCGTTTCATAGATCGAGGCATCTTCGTGGCGGTATAATTTATCTTCCTCTACGCGATACGTGCCGCTCGCTTTGAAATTCTCCGCAAAATCTTCCAGCACGATCTGCTCGCTCAATTTCTCACGCAAAGATTTGCCGTGATATTCCTCAAAATCAATGAGCATATCGCTCACTGCAGCATCCGATTCATTTTGTTCCAGCAATGCTCCCCACAGATCGGTGGTTGCCGTATACCAAGCATCCACAAACTTCTTGAGCCCCGCTCGGCTTTTCTCCACATTCAACTCCATGGAGTATGTGCCATCTTCCGCAAACGTGACCGTCATATAAAACGGTACTTCATCAATTTCCAAGAAATAAGCCGCTTGCTCATCCACAAACGTATCTGCCAATCCGCCGGCAACATCCACCACTTGTTCCCAAGTACCCACGACCGTGCCGCTCTTACCGCAACCCGTAAGACTGAGCAACAGCGCCGTTGCCAGTGCAATCCACCGTTTCATACTGTATCAACTCCTGTGAAAAAGCATACCGCACAACACAGAATATGTCAAACACAAAATTCTGCTTGACACGAACATACGTTCTGTGTTATGGTATGGTATACCATACGAGAGGAGTGGCAGTCATGAAAATCGCGGTTGTGGGATCACGGACGATCCAAACAGTGCCGTTGGAAAAATTTTTGCCGCCGCAGTGCACCGAGATCGTATCGGGCGGTGCGCGCGGTGTGGATACGGTTGCAGAACGTTACGCAAAAGAACACGGGATCAAATTAACCGTCTTTTATCCGAATTACGAACGGTACGGCAAAGCGGCACCGCTCAAACGCAACGATCAAATTGCCGAATATGCCGATATGGTATATGCGTTTTGGGACGGTGTTTCACGCGGTACGTTGCATACCGTGCGCCAATGCCGCGCGCTCGGGAAACCGTACCGCGTGTTCCGCTCGATATAAAAAAAGAGGGCGCATGCCCTCTTTTTTATTTTACATATTCATCAATTTACTGATCTCGTCTTTAAACGACTGCACGTCTTTGAATTGACGGTACACGGAAGCGAAGCGCACATACGCCACTTCGTCGATCGCGCGCAGTTTTTCCATTGCCAGTTCGCCGATCTTGGATGCCGGAATCTCCCGTTCCAAGGAATTTTGCAAACTGCCTTCAATTTCATCTACGGCACGTTCCAACACCTGCATGGGCACAGGACGTTTCTGGCAAGCGCGCAGCATGCCGTTAAACAATTTCTGGCGATCAAACACCTCGCGCGATTTATCGCGCTTCACGATGACGATCGGCAGACTTTCAATAATTTCGTATGTGGTGAAACGCTTGGCGCATTGCAGGCATTCCCGCCGACGCCGAATACGTGCGCCCTCATCTGTAGGACGCGAATCCATGACCTTGCTTTCCGCATAACCGCAAAAGGGACATTTCATATCTTTCACGCACCTTTCGTACATGCTTTATTGTAACACCCATTTTTACAAATGGCAAGTGATTTCTTCCAAATAGTCTTTGGCACGGCACAAATCGCCCATATCCGCAAAATTTCCGCGGTATAATTCCAGCATCAATACCCCATCATACCCCACCGCACGCAGTTTTCGGAGCAGCGGTGTAAAATCACGGTTTCCCCTGCCGGGCGGTAAACAATCCACTGTATCATTCCGATCGCTGATGTGTACGTGCACGATCGCATCGCCCATCGCTTCGATTACCGCTTCCGGATCCAGTCCGCACCGTCCGGATTGCTTGAAATCAAACACGAATTTCGCTTTTTCGCCCAAGCTGCGTCGCAAGGCGCGCAATGTGTCCAGCGACTCCGAACGAAACCGCACCACGTTTTCCTGCGCAACCGTTACGCCGTACGCGGCACCCGTATCAAAAATGCGTTCATACCGTTTCAGGTAGGCTTCCTCGTCCAAATGTCCCGCCGCTTTGTCACCGTGCAATACCATGATGGGCGCTTCCAATCGTGCGGCAGTTTCAAAGAACAGTTTATACATATCCAGCCCGTCATCCGCGCGGCGCTGATACGGTGAAAACAGGAAAAACGGTTCCAAGAACGAAGAGAACGGGTGAATCGCCGCCACGCGCGCGCCCGCATCATCGCATTGCCGCTTAAGGTCATCCACAAAAGACGGTTTCAGTTCGCTCGGTGCATTCAAAAAAATCTCGACTGTGCGGAAACCGGCATCCAATATCTGCTTGAGCGCCGTTTCCGGTTGTTCCGGATAAAAATTTGAGGTCGATGCCCCGATTTCCATAACATTCCCGCCTTTCCTTATCCACGCTAACATATTTTTCGGCACTTGTCAACCGCCGATAAGTGCGGTACAATACAACAAAAAGGGGGGATTGACAATGTTGTGCACGTTATGCCCGCACCAATGCGGTGCCGTACGCAATACGGCTGTCGGCCTCGGCGTTTGCGGGTTACCGGAAACAGCTTATCTGACGCGTGCCGCCCTGCACACGGGTGAAGAACCGTGTTTTGGCACCGCCGGTGCCATCTTCTTTGCCGGATGCACCTTGCGTTGTGCCTATTGTCAAAACCACGCCATCAGCCGCGGTGTCAGCGGTAAACCCGTCACGCCCGAGCGCTTGGCGGCCATTTTTCGTGATTTGTATGAACAGGGGGCCGATGTGATCGATCTTGTCAGCCCCACCCCGTTTATTCCCGTGATCCGTGCGGCGCAACAGCTCTATCGACCGCCAATCCCCTTTGTGTACAACAGCAGCGGATATGAACGTGTGGAAACAATCCGCGCCTTAAAAGATACGGTAGATGTATTTTTACCAGATTTCAAGTATATAACCGTCTCACTGGGAAAGGCATTGTCGGGTGTTCCCGATTATCCCGCTTATGCACTGGCAGCGATCCGTGAAATGGTGAAAATAACAGGTCCCATGGTGTTAAACGAAAAGGGCATCGCCACACGCGGCACGTTGGTGCGGCATTTGGTTTTACCGGGACACACAAAAGAATCTCTGTCCGTGCTGGATACACTTGCCACCATCCCCGACATTTGGGTGAGTTTATTGTTCCAATACACACCCGTACTGCCGGTGGAGGGGCATCCGGAACTTTCGCGTCGCTTAACCGCACGCGAGTGTGAAAAGGTGTTCTCTCACATGGCTGAGCTCGGCTTAACAAACGGATATGTACAGGATCGTTCTTCCGCTTCCACCGCCTATATTCCAGCTTTCGACACCACCGGTGTTTAATCAATAAGATATAAAAAACCTCGGCAATGCCGAGGTTTTTGTTTGTTCATTCCATAATTCCCATTTTTTCTCGCAGTCCAATCAGACTTTGCTCGTATTGCGCTGCGCTGATCGCTCCGCTTTTTAAAAATTGGTCTAACAATTCTTTTTGGCTGAGAAATAGTTGCTGCTTTTTCTCTTCCGGTGTTAGTGCGGTATGCGCAGTGCTGTCCACATTCCTCAACCCCTCTCCTGTATACGTATCATACCAATCCCTTTGTAAAATGTCAATCCGTCGCGCATTTGCGCGACACCATCACACGCGCGATAGCGCGTATTTCACATTCGCGAAGCGAATATTTCGCCGCCGTCAGGCGATTTCATCCGCGTCATCGACGCGGATTTCACTCACAAAGCAAAAGACCTCGACGATTAACGTCGAGGTCTTGCTCTGTGTTGGCGCCTTGCATATTCGTTTTCGTGCGGGATGCGCAGATGGTGTAGGCGGTTTGGGCTTTTTCAAGGATGACGATGCCGCAAGGCTAACGCCTTGCAAAGAGGATGACGCCGAAAAAGGCAAAACCGACACAACAGATGCGTGTCACGAACGGAAACGGATATGCTGTATCTTCCCGGGCCGCGCGGCCCGTTCGCACAAAAAAAGAAAAAAGCACCTAACCTTTCGGTTAAGTGCTTTTCCGTGTTGGCGCCTACCTATCTTCCCGGGCCGCTACCAGCCAAGTATTGTCAGCGCAAGTGAGCTTAACTGCCGTGTTCGGGATGGGAACGGGTGTACCCTCACCGCCATCAGCACCAACTGTTTTGTTTCAGGATCATACCCTGAAAACTGAATAAAGAGAATGATTATTGAACCCATCGTTTCAAAACTGCATCGTTTTGTCACAAAGCGATTCGTTTCATGTTAGGTCAAGCCCTCGGTCTATTAGTACTGCCAAGCTAAAAATGTCACCATTCTTACACACGCAGCCTATCAACCCGGTAGTCTTCCGGGGACCTTACCTGATTACTCAGTGGGATATCTTATCTTGAGGCCGGCTTCACGCTTAGATGCTTTCAGCGTTTATCCG
>JAFSIB010000137.1 GCA_017440005.1 Clostridia bacterium | reverse complement strand
CCGCCATCATGGTCGCGGCGTACTCGTATATGGCGCTGGTGCCGATCATTCAGCCTGCCGCCATTAAATTGGTTACCACCAAAAAAGAACGTACCATCCACATGTCGTACAACCCGGCTTCCGTATCCCGCAAGACCCGTATTCTGTTCCCCATCGTCGTAACGGTCATTGCCGGTCTGATCGCACCGAAATCCGTTTCGCTCGTGGGTATGTTGATGTTCGGTAACCTGCTGCGCGAATGCTTGAAACTGGACAACCTGTCCCAGACCGCACAAACCTCTCTTGCCAACCTCATCACCATTGTGCTCGGTCTGTCGATCTCGGCCAGTATGAAAGCAGAAAACTTCGTCAAACTGGATACCATCATCGTTATGGCGCTCGGTTTGGTGGCGTTTGTGTTTGATACCATCGCCGGCGTACTGTTCGCCAAATTCTTAAACATCTTCCTGCCGGAAGGCAAAAAGATCAACCCGATGGTCGGCGGTGCCGGTATCTCCGCATTCCCGATGTCTGCCCGTGTCATTCAGAAGATGGCACTCAAAGAAGATAACCAAAACCACCTGCTCATGCACGCAGTCGGTGCCAACGTTGCCGGTCAGATCGGCTCGGTTGTCGCAGGCGGTATCATCTTGACGGTTGTCCCGAAACTCATCGGCGCTTGAATTTGAAGGAGGAAATGCTGTTATGACACCCGCATTACAAAACGCTTTATTGCTCATGTTACTCGGCATGGTCGGCATTTTTGCCGTGATGCTTCTCATTATGTTAGCAGTGAATATCTTAAACAAATTCGCTAAAGACAAAGACCAAAAATAATTTTTCCGAAAGGATCACCACATTATGGCTGATAACAAAAAGATGGTGGAAGCCATCACCTCTATGGAAGACAACTTTGCCCAGTGGTACACCGACGTTGTCAAAAAAGCAGAGCTCGCCAGTTATTCCGGTGTGCGTGGCTGCATGATCGTGCGTCCGTACGGTACCGCATTGTGGGAAAACATCCGCAACGACCTGGATGCCCGTTTTAAAGCCCTCGGTCATGAAAACATCATGATGCCCATGTTCATTCCCGAAAGTCTGTTGCAGCGGGAAAAAGATCACGTGGAAGGCTTTGCACCGGAAGTCGCCTGGGTCACACACGGCGGCGATGAAAAACTGCAGGAACGCCTGTGTGTCCGTCCCACTTCGGAAACCGTGTTCTGTGAGCATTACGCCGATATCATCCACTCTTACCGCGATCTGCCCAAACTGTACAATCAGTGGTGCTCCGTGGTACGGTGGGAGAAGACCACCCGCCCGTTTTTGCGCACCATGGAATTTTACTGGCAGGAAGGCCACACCATGCACGAAACGGCAGAGGAGGCGCTGGAAGAAACCGAGCGCATGCTCAACGTGTACGCCGATTTCTGCGAGCAGTCGCTCGCCATTCCGGTGGTAAAAGGCCGTAAAACGGACAAAGAGAAATTCGCCGGTGCAGAAGCCACGTACACCATCGAAGCCATGATGCACGACGGTAAGGCACTGCAAAGCGGCACCAGTCACTATTTCGGTGACGGGTTTGCCCGTGCGTTTGACATCCAGTTTACCGACCGTGACAACAGTTTGAAATATCCTCACCAGACGTCGTGGGGTATGTCCACCCGCATCATCGGTGCCATCATCATGACTCACGGTGACGATAACGGTCTGGTGTTGCCGCCTGCCGTCGCCCCGTTGCAGGTCGTCATTCTCCCCATCGCGCAACATAAACCCGGCGTACTGGACAAGGCGCGTGAACTCGCAGACCGTCTGTCGGCGGTCGCCCGCGTGAAGGTGGACGATTCCGACAACTCCGCCGGTTGGAAATTTGCGGAATATGAAATGAAAGGCGTGCCGCTCCGTCTGGAGATCGGTCCGCGTGACATTGAAAACAATCAATGCGTGTTGGTTCGCCGCGACAACCGCGAAAAGACCGTGGTATCGCTTGACGAACTGGAAACCAAAATCCCCGAATTACTGCAAGCCGTGCATGACGGTCTGTATGAAAAAGCACTTGCCCGCCGTGAGAGCATGACGTTCTCCGTTACCAACATGGAGGAAATGCAAAAAACGGCAGACGAGCAACCGGGCCTTATCAAAGCCATGTGGTGCGGCGATCTGGACTGCGAACTGAAACTTAAAGAGATCGCGGGCGTCACCAGTCGTTGTATGCCGTTTGAACAAGAACACATTGCCGACACCTGCGTCTGCTGCGGAAAACCCGCCAAGACCATGGTGGTTTGGGGCAAAGCCTATTAAGAGGGTGACAAGTATGAATCAATTACAACAACCGCAGGCGGGCGAGCAGATCGCCGTCATGCACACCAATCACGGCGATATTTCGTTGCGCCTGTTCCCCGAACAAGCGCCCAAAGCCGTGGAAAACTTCGTGACCCACGCACAAAACGGATACTATAACGGTCTGATTTTCCACCGTGTGATTCGGGATTTCATGATTCAGGGCGGTGACCCGACCGGCACCGGTTGCGGCGGCGAAAGCATCTGGGGCGCGCCGTTCAAAGACGAATTCGATCCCGCGCTCCACAACATCCGCGGCGCGTTATCCATGGCAAATGCCGGTCCCGGCACCAACGGCAGCCAGTTCTTCATTGTACAAGCATCGTCGGTGCATCCGCAGCTGCTCGGTCAGATGCAGGACTTGCGCGATTACTTCCCAGAAGAAGCGGAAAACGCTTACCGTGAGCACGGCGGCACCCCGCACCTCGATTATCATCACACCGTGTTCGGTCAGGTATTTGACGGCATGGCGGTGGTGGATGAGATCGCGGCGGTAAAGACCGGCCCGCAAGACCGCCCCTGTGAGGATGTCATCATTGAATCCATCGAAATAAAGGAGTATGTATAATGCGTAAACTGATCGCGTTGACTCTCGCTTGCCTGCTCTGCCTGTCCGTGACAGCCTGCAGCACGGGCAAGGATGACACTCCCTCCAACGGTGTGTCCACCGCGTATGCGGATAAAGCCGTCGGCTTCCAGTTGGATATGCCCGCGGTCGGTGATCAGATCGCCGTCATGCACACCTCGATGGGTGATATTTCCATCCGCTTCTTCCCTGAAGCCGCCCCGAAAGCGGTTGAGAACTTTGTCAAACTTTCCGAGCAAGGGTATTACAACAACCTCACCTTCCACCGCGTCATTGAAGATTTCATGATTCAGGGCGGTGACCCGAAAGGTGACGGCACCGGCGGCGAGAGTTACTGGAAAAGTTCGTTTGAGGACGAATTCGATCAGAAACTGCTGAATCTGCGCGGCTCTCTGGCAATGGCAAACTCCGGTGTCAACACCAACGGCAGCCAGTTCTTCATCAATCAAGGCGGCGCGGATGCGTTCGGCGAACGCACGAAATACGCGTACAGTGATGAAGACGTCCAAGCCTTAAAATCCCAGTATGACGGTATGATCGACTCTTACGGTAAATCTACCGTGGAAGCCTATTACGGGAAATGGGAAGATGTGCTGGCGCAGTACATGCCTCTGGTTTACGATTCTGTTCCGGACGAGGTATGGGATCTGTACGAGAAAAACGGCGGCAACATCACCTTAGACGGTGCTTGGCGCCAAAAAGGCGGTCACACCGTATTCGGTCAGGTATTTGCCGGCATGGACGTGGTCGATGCCATCGCGGCAGTGGAAACCGATTCGAACGATAAACCCACCACTGCCGTTACCATCACGTCGATTGAGATTACCACCTATCAAGGCTAATAAATAACAAGAAAGAGCACTCGGTTTTCACCGAGTGCTCTTTTGTTATCCTTATTTCAGCAGAACTTCTACCGCATCCACGGCAGGCGCGATCTCATCGCACACCACGCGTTCGATCTCACCGGTATCGCACAAGCGCGACACGTTCGCATCGATCGGCAGTTTGCACAGAAGCGGAATGTTCATCTGCTTTGCCGCTTCATCCAGACCGTTCTCCTCGCCAAACAGCGTGATGTGCTTGCCGCAATCGGGACAACTGAGATAACTCATGTTCTCCACCATACCGACAACCGGAATATTCAACAAATCCGCCATTGTCTTGGCTTTCCCCACCACCATCTGCACAAGCGATTGCGGCGTGGACACCACGACCGTTGCATCCACCGGTAACGATTGGTACACCGTCAGCGGCACGTCACCCGTTCCGGGCGGCATATCGATAAAGAGAACGTCCAGATCACCCCACACAACGTCGGTCCAGAATTGCGTTACCGCACCGGCAAGCACCGGGCCACGCCACACAACGGGTTGTGTTTCGTCTTCCAACAACAGGTTGATGGACATCACTTTAATGTTCATGTGCGTTTCAGCAGGTAAGATACCAATATCGGCGCCTTGCGCTTTCTGCGTGATACCAAACGCACGCGGAATGGAAGGACCGGTAATATCCGCATCCAGCACGCCCACCTTATAACCGCGGCGCGCCATCATGACCGCCAACAAGCAGGTGACGGACGATTTACCGACGCCGCCCTTACCGCTGCTGACAGCCACAACCTTTTTGACACTGCTGAACTCGTTCAGCTTCGCGTGAAGATCCTGCTCGCGTTCGCTGCACTTTTGCGAACACGTACTGCAATCGTGTGTACATTCACTCATGATAATAGCCTCCTTACAAATACGTCAAATACGGGGTTCGCCTTATCAGCGAACCCCGTAACCTTGTCTGTTTTTAGGCGGTGTGTCTGGTTCTTTCCGGAGCGGAGATCGCTGCATTTGCGCCCTCCACAATGCCCTCGGAGTGTACCACTTGCATCGCCGTCTTAACCAGAATGGACACGTCTTCTTTTAACGAGTACGACCGTGCGTACACACTGTCCAACCGTGCTTTTTCCGCAACCGTCACCGTATCGCGACCGCTGACCTGCGCCAGACCCGTAATACCGGGACGCACGCGGCTTGCGCCGTTGCGATGACGCATGCGAAGCAGATCACGCTCAGACAATACCACCGGACGGGGACCCACGAAACTCATATCGCCTTTTAAGACGTTAAAGAGCTGCGGCAGTTCGTCCAAACTCATTTTACGGAGCAGGTGGCCGATGCGGGAAATGTATTTATCCGCATTTTCCAACTTGTGGGTTGCCACGTTGGCGGGAGCTTGTACACTCATCGTGCGGAATTTGTAAATTTTAAACGGCGTATCAAAACGCCCCATACGATCCTGAACAAAGATCGGAGAACCCTTGGTATCGATCGCCGCAAGTACCGCGACAACCAACATCACAGGGGACAACGCAATGATGAACATCAATGAAAAGAGAACATCTAAACAACGTTTAAACGAAGAATATCCACCGGCGTTTTTGGCATTGCCGGGGTGTACCCGCAAAGCAACAACGTCGCGCATATGGTCTCCTCCTTTTCTCGCTTTACACATTCTTATGAGGGCCTTTTGGACAGACCGCTCTTCTCATCGAGTTGAATTATACTACCCGTCCAAGCAAAAATCAACACCTTTTCCGTGAACCCAAAAAAATCTGTATAGCCGCCCGATTTCGCACAAACGCCGTCGTTTGTTTTTGTGTAATGTGCACTAAAAATCGCCTATTTTTTTGCACTGTAAACCCTGCTTTTTTGAAAAATTTATCGTTTATCGGTAAATTTTTCATGTTTACCCATGCGATACCGCAAAAAATCCGCCTCTTTTCGAACATACTAAAATGGAACTGTGCAAGGAGGCGAACGACATCGTATATACCGTTGTAAAACGACTGTTGGATATTGTGTTGTCGTTGCTGTTTTTGCTTCTGTTCGCACCGGTGTTTGCGGTTGTTGCCGCCGTGATCCACGCCGATTCCAACGGACCGGTCATCTTTCGTCAAACGCGTGTCGGCAAACACAACAAACGCTTTACTATCTATAAATTTCGCACCATGTTCACCGCTACCCCGCACGACGTCGCTACCGCCGCCTTAACACACCCGCAGCGTTACATTACTCGAATCGGCCGATTTCTGCGCCAAACCAGTCTGGACGAATTGCCACAACTCTTTAACGTCTTAAAAGGCGATATGAGTTTTGTCGGTCCCCGTCCGGTCATTGAGCAGGAAACACAATTACTGCGTTTGCGCAAGCGTTACGGCGCCGACCGTGTCCGCCCCGGTATCACAGGACTGGCACAGATCCGCGGCCGCGATGAACTCGCCCCTTTTCGCAAAGCACGTTACGATGCGGAATACGCCGACAACTGTACCTTTTTATTGGATTGTTATATTTTCTTTTCCACCTTGCGTTACGTCCTGCGCCGTGAAGGCATACATGAGGGAAGCGCCGATTTTTACCAAAAGCAGTAGCAGGTCAAGCCGTTTGTGCGTATGGTATACCATACGAGAGTCAACCTCTATAGCAAGGAGTGATGATATGTCGGTTTTCAAGGCACCTGTTCGCTACTTTCTCGGCAGTATGACCCCGCACGGTTACGTTGGCACGGAACACACCTTGTACGATCCGCAGGACGGTTGGTATGCCTACCTGCTCAAAGGTGGTGCCGGCACGGGAAAATCCACGTTACTGCGCCGTCTGTATACCGCCGTCGGCACAGAAGATCCCTTGGCGGAAGTGTTTTGCTGTTCTTCGGATCCGTCCTCGTTGGACGCCGTACGGCTTCCCGCCCGTAAGATCGCCGTGTTGGATGCCACCGCCCCGCACGTTGTAGAACCGCAATACTGGGGAGCCGCCGAACAACCGCTTCCTCTCTTTCAGTGTCTGGACCGCCGCGTACTGCAACCGCTTCTTCCCGCTCTTATCGATCTGTTCCGAGAAAAACGGGAACTCTTTGAAAAAGCACGGCAGCAACTATCCGCCGCTGCTGCTTTGATAGCGGATAACTGCCGCATCGAACAAGACAACATCGATTTCGGCAAGATCGACCGCTTGGAGCGACGGTTGGCACAAACCGAATGGGATGCCGAAACCGAATCGGGCACATGCGCTGTTCGGTTTCTCAGTGCCGTCACCCCCGAAGGACTGCTCACCTTCTACGATACCGTGCAGGCCTTATGCCCCCGCATTTACGTCATAGAAGACGAATACGGCACCTCCGCCCGTTACTTACTGCAACGCTTGCAAACCGCCGCTCTGTCCGACGGTAAAACCTGTATTGCCTGTCCCTCGCCGCTTTTTCCGCAGGACGGACCGGAACACCTGCTCTTACCCGCAAGCGGCGTTGCCTTTCTCACATCCAACAGTCTGCACAAGGTGGATTTTCCCGTTTATCGGCGCATACACGCTTCACGCTTTATCGATACCGCATACATACAACGCAAACGGCACCGTCTGTCGTTCTGCCGCCGCGCCGCGGCAGATGCGATCACAGAGGCGGTCAACCTGCTGGAAGCGGCATCTGCGGTACATCGCACCATTGAAGCGCATTACGGTACCGCCATGAACTGGGACACGTATCATGCCCTGTCTGATTCCTTGATTTCCGCTTTATAAAACAGAAAACGGCGGCTCATACAATGAGCCGCCGTTTTTTATTCGTTTATTGTCGGCGTTGCTTTCCCTTTGCGGTACGCAATATAATCGATCACCAACAGTTGGATCACCGCCATGAACGGCGCGCCGAGGAAGATTCCCCAGAAACCGATCAACCCGCCGAATACCGTGATACCGAGCAACACGTAGATCGGACGGATACCGACGTTTTCACCGATGATCCGCGGTTGAATGATGTTGGCATCGATCTGCTGCATCACAATGATATAGATGGCAATGAAGACCGCACCGTAGAAATTACCGGACAACAGCATGATCAGGACACTGACCACGCCGCCGATCAACGCGCCAAAATACGGCACCATATTCATCAATCCCAAGAGCATACCAAATACCGGTGCGTTGGGCATGCGTGCAAGCAGGAACCCAATCGTTGCCAGTACGCCAACCACCAGCGCATCCAGGAACTGACTGTAAATATAATTGTAAAAGATCTTGGCCGTTTTGTGTCCATACAACGAAAGTGATGCCATTGTTTTCGGCTTGAACACCAGTCCCAGCACCAGTTTGGTCGCTCTTACCAACGACTCGCGGCCAAGCAACATGTATACCGAAACGATGATCGCCAACACGCCGTCCACCATCGAGGAGGTGACCCGTGCAAAACTGCTGATGTACGATAAGATCCGCTCCACCGTAAGATACTGTTGCACAAACGCATACAATTCGTTCACTTTACCCTGTATATCGAAGTTTTCCAGGAATCCGCCCGGTTCCATATACTGTTTTAAGAAACCGGTAACATTGGCATAATACATGGGTACGTTTGCCACAAAATCCGCAATTGCCGATACCAACGCGGGCAACGCGATGTATATTAAGCCGCCGACAAGACCCAGCGCCAGCACGTAAACAATGAAAACCGAAAGCGGCCGCGCCGCCTTTTTTAAGAACTTTGCTTTGCGGTTCTTGAAAAAGGTATCCAGCCGATTAACCGGCCCGTACAGCAAAAAGGCGATCACAAACCCGATCACAAACGGGGTGAGAATTGAAAACAATCGCACCACGACTGCCCAGATCCAACCCAAACTGTCAAAGGCTTTGTATACCACGATCAAGGCAAGTCCCAACAAAAACAGAGTAAGCCATTGTGTGAAATTCTTATTCGTTTTCATACGATCCCTCCGCAAGCGTTAATTGAATGCGTCCTTGACCTTATCAAAGAAATTTTTTCTCTTTTGGTAATTCTTATCCCCAAGTGCCTCTTCAAACTCACGCAACGCCTGCTTTTGTTTGGCGGACAAGTTCTTCGGGATCTCCACCGTGATACGGGCAATCAGGTCACCCTTACCGCGTCCGTTCACATAGGGAATCCCTTTTCCGCGCAAACGAATCAACTCGTTCGGTTGCGTGCCTTCTTTAATGGTATACGGTACTTTTCCTTCCAATGTGGGGATCTCGATCTCCGCGCCCAATGCCAACTGCGCGTACGTCAGCGGCAACTCGCAAAGCAGATTGTAACCCTCACGTTCAAAGATCGGGTGCGGACGCACCGAAACTTCCACGTTAAGGTCACCGGCAGGGCCGCCGTTTACGCCGCTGTTTCCTTTGCCGCGCACCGTTAAGATCTGACCGTCGTCAATACCGGCAGGGATGTTAACACCCACCGTGGTGGTCACACGGACCTGACCGCCGCCGCGACAATCGGGGCACGGTGTTTCCACGATCTTGCCCTTACCCTGACACCGCGAACAGACCGACTGTGTTTGCATCACACCGAACGGCGTGCGTTGCTGGCGCACCTCTTGTCCGGTTCCGTGACAGTTCGGGCACGTTGTGGGCGATGTGCCTTTTGCCGCGCCCGTACCGCCGCACGTACGGCAGGTTTCGATCACGCGCACGTTTTCCACTTGCTTGCGGCAACCGCGTGCAGCCTCTTCAAAAGAGATGATGACCGATGCCGAAGCATCACTGCCGCGCCGCGGCGCATTGGGATTGGACCGCCGTCCGCCGCCACCGCCGAAAAAGGATGAAAAGATATCACCGAAATCAAAATCCGTGGCACCCCATCCGCCACCGTAACCACCGGCGCCGCCGGCACCAAAGTTCGGATCCACGCCGGCGTGACCGAATTGATCATACCGCGCTTTTTTATCCGCATCCGACAAGACTTCATACGCTTCGTTGACTTCTTTAAAAGACGCTTCCGCCTGTTTGTCGCCGGGATGTAGGTCGGGATGGAACTCTTTCGCTTTCTTGCGATATGCTTTTTTGATCTCGTCCTCGGATGCCCCTTTCTGGATACCGAGCACTTCATAAAAATCTCGTTTTTCCCCTGCCATACCAGTACACTCCAAAAAATGGGTATCAGTCGGGCGAGTTTCCGCCCGCCCGACTGATAGTAAATTTAATGAACTTCGCCGTCGTAGTAGCCTTCACCGGCATCCGGCGGAACCGGACCGTCACCGGCGGGCGCCGCACCGTCTGCGGGCGCGGCTGCCTTGTAGACTTTTTCCGAAACCTCATAGAATTTCTTCATGAGATCTTCCTGCGCCGTTTTGATACCCTCATCTTCGCCTTTGAGGGCTTCTTTCAGAGCATCGATCTTGGCTTGCAGTTCGGTCTTGTCGGTTTCTTCCAACTTATCACCGAGTTCCTCGATTGCCTTTTCACATTGGTACACAGCCTGATCGGCACCGTTGCGCAGTTCAACCGACTCGCGTTTCTTCTTATCTTCTTCGGCGTATTGCTCGGCCTCTTTCACAGCCTTCTCCACGTCCTCTTTGGACATGTTGGTGTTGGAGGTGATGGTGATCGCCTGCTCTTTGCCGGTGCCCAGATCTTTGGCGCTGACGTTCACGATGCCGTTGGCGTCGATGTCAAACGTTACTTCGATCTGCGGCACGCCGCGGCGGGCAGGTGCGATACCGTCCAGATGGAACATACCGAGCGTCTTGTTATCGCGGGCAAACTCGCGCTCACCCTGCAGCACGTGCACTTCAACCGACGGCTGGTTATCCTG
>JAFSIB010000136.1 GCA_017440005.1 Clostridia bacterium | reverse complement strand
TACGAGAATTGGGTATGGTGCATTTCAAGGCTGTACAGGTCTTGAAAGTATAACGCTGCCGTTTATTGGTTCTTGTGCAACGGCAAACGAGACAAGTGATGCTGTTTTTGGATACATTTTTGGCTATTCAACAGGAAATGTACGCGGTAGCATACGGCAGTGTTATCTAAATTATACTTACAACAGCTATTATAACTACTACTACATTCCTTCCAGCTTAAAAACAGTGTCTGTGACAAATGATACGCAACTTCCTTACGGTGCTTTTTATAACTGTGTTAATCTTACCTCGGTTATCCTTTCTGAGAATGTGACAAATGTAGAGAAAGATGCTTTTTACGGTTGTAGTGGGTTGACAAGCGTTACCTATACCGGCACCTGCGCTCAAGCGAGAGAGATAAGTATTGGAAACAATAACCAGTTGTTGACTAACGCGGAGTGGTCGTATGCAAGCGTTAAGACGGAGGATCACGTGTATGACAACACCTGTGACGCGACTTGTAACGTGTGTGGACACGAACGCGAAATTGAGCACACCTACACCTACAACGAAGAACATACCTGCGAGGCGTGTAAATACAGCCGTACGCCGTGTGCACCGGTGCTAAAAGACAAAAGTTCCGGTCAATTTGAGGTTGTATTGATTGAGGGAATGGAATACAGCTTGAACGGGACCACGTGGCAGGATAATCCGCGTTTTGCCGATTTAGAGGGAAGTACGACCTATACCGTGTATCAGCGGGTAAAGGCGTCCGCTGTTGCGGACGAGAGCGGAGTCAGCGAGCCACTGACAGTCACCCTGAAGGCATCCCAGCAGACTCCTGCCGCGCCGACGGTATTGCAGTATACCGATACTACCGTAACACTGATGGCAGTATCGGGTTGCGAGTATAGTATTGACGGTGTGCACTGGCAGAGCGGCACGCAGTTTACGGGGCTGTTGCCAAATACGACGTACACTGTGTATCAGCGGGTGGCGGGAACCGCTACCGCCGAGCCGAGCGCTGCCACCGCACAGACGGTGACCACCGACCGGTCAGTGCAAACACAGATTCCATCCACGCCGACAGTTGAGTCGGTAACGACAAGTAGTGTGACACTACACGCTATTGACGGTTGTGAGTACAGCAAAAACGGCACGTCTTGGCAATCGAGCCCGATTTTTACAGGGCTCGATTGCGGGACGGCGTACATTTTCTATCAACGGTACATGCAGACGGATACTGCCTATGCCGGTAAGGCAAGTGCTGGGATGGCGGCGTCAACCGATAAAGGAACGACAAGTACCCCAAGCGCACCGACGCTTTTGAGCAAGACCTACTGTACGGTTACCCTGACGACAACGGACGGGTACGAGTACAGTATGGACGGTGTTACCTGGCAGACGAATTCGACCTTTACCGGATTGAACGCGTCTACTAACTACGTGTTTTTCCGTCGTAAAGCGGAGAGTGCGCGGTATTATGCGAGTGCGGCGAGCGCGCCGCTCACGGTACGCACCGCCGACACACCGGTGTGTGTTGAAGATGGGCATACTTATCAAAACAATTGCGACACGAACTGCGACGTGTGTGGCGAAATCCGCGTGCCGTCAGATCATGAGTATGATAACGCGTGTGACAAAACGTGCAATGTGTGCGGTGCTACCCGTTCCTTTAGCCGTCTTGAAGTTGTGAAACATCCGAACAAGCTGACGTATACCGAGGGGGAAGCGCTTGATGTGACCGGGTTGGTGGTTACCGCCTATTACAACAACGGCACGAGTGCAGATGTAACGGATTATACGATCAGCGGTTACAGTTCTACGCCCGGCATGAAAACCATTACCGTGTCTTACGGTGGTTCTTCTGATACGTTTGACGTTATCGTAGAAGCCAAGAAAGATGGCTGGGTTTTAGAGGGTTCTTATTGGTTCTATTATCTTGGCGGTGTGAAAACAACGGGTTGGCAATGCGTCAATAATACCTGGTATTACCTTAACGGTGCAGGTGTCATGCAGACCGGCTGGTTGTACGTCAGCAACACGTGGTATTATTTAAACGAAGGCGGTGCCATGCAGACCGGTTGGCTGTATGTCAACAACACGTGGTATTATCTAAACGAGGGCGGCGCCATGACGACCGGTTGGCAGTGCATCGGCGGCACGTGGTATTACATGAACGCGGGCGGTGCTATGACGACCGGTTGGCTTAACCTTGGCGGCACGTGGTACTACATGAACGCGGGCGGTGCTATGACGACCGGTTGGCTTAACCTTGGCGGCACGTGGTACTACATGAACGAGGGCGGCGCCATGACGACCGGCTGGCAGTACATTGGCAACACCTGGTACTACATGAATGAGGGAGGCGCCATGCAAACAGGTTGGCTTCAACTTGGCGGCGTATGGTATTTCCTTGCTGACGGTGGAGCCATGCAGACCGGTTGGCAGATGATCGGCGGCGTGTGGTATTATTTCTACGATAGCGGTGCAATGGCGGTGAATTGTTGGATCGGTAACTACTGGATTAACGCCGGCGGCGTTTGGGTTGCCTAATTTGTATTAGCAAAAAGTAAAAGAGCTTGGAGAGAGATCTCCAAGCTCTTTTCATATGAGTGAACTTATTTCTTATTAAAGCTGTCTTTGAGCGATACCGAACGGTTAAACACGGGATGTTCGGCGGTGCTGTCAACGTTGTCAATGCAGAAATAACCAAGACGCAGGAACTGGAACGCCGCGGGTGCTTCGGCAGGAAGAATGCCCGCTTCCACCTTACAATCGGTGAGCACTTCCAAAGAATCCTTGTTGAGCACATCGAGGAAATCCTGATCGCCCGCCTCGGGTTCGGCATCCAAGAAGAGGGAAGAGTACAACCGCACTTCCGCTTCCTTGGCGGTGGCGGCATCCACCCAGTGAATGGTGCCTTTGACCTTGCGGCCATCCGGCGTGTTGCCGCCTTTGGTTTCGGGATCGTACGTGGCGTAGATCTCGGTCACGTTGCCGTTTTCATCCTTTTCACAACCGGTGCAGCGCACAACGTATGCGGATTTCAACCGTACCTCATTGCCGGGGAACAGACGGAAATACCCTTTGACGGGTTCTTCCATGAAGTCATCGCGTTCCACCCACAACGTGCGCGAGAACGAAACAGAGTGCGTGCCGCGCTCAGGATAATACGGATGGTTTTCCATCTCAAACGTTTCGGCTTGTCCTTCCGGATAGTTGGTTAAGGTGAGTTTGACCGGGTGCAGGACCGCCATGGCGCGGGTGGCATTCTCATTCAGATCTTCACGCAGGCAGTGCTCTAACAGAGCGATCTCGACCATGCTGGGCACCTTGGCAACGCCGACACGTTCAATGAAATTGCGGATGGAAGCCGGTGTGTAACCGCGACGGCGCAAACCGCGCAGAGTGGGCATACGGGGATCGTCCCAACCCGATACCAATTTTTCTTCCACCAGTTTACGCAGTTTGCGTTTGGACATAACGGTGTAGTTGATGTTCAGACGGGCAAACTCAATCTGGCGGGGATTGCCTTCCAGCTGCGCATGTTCCACGCACCAGTTGTAAAGAGGACGGTGATCCTCAAATTCCAGCGAGCACAGCGAGTGGGTGATACCTTCCAGGGCATCTTCCAACGGATGTGCGAAATCGTACATGGGATAGATGCACCATTTATCGCCTTGGCGGTGGTGGTGCGAGTGGTTGATGCGGTAGATAACCGGATCACGCATATTGAAGTTGCCGCTGGCAAGATCGATCTTGGCGCGCAACGTCATGGCACCGTCCGGGAATTCACCGGCACGCATACGGCGGAACAGATCCAAGCTCTCTTCGATCGGGCGATCGCGATACGGACTGACGGCGGGATGTGTCAGGTCACCGCGGTTTTCACGCATTTGATCGGGGGACAGTTCACACACGTAAGCAAGGCCGCGCTCGATCAGCGAAACGGCGATCTCATACATGGTTTCAAAATAATCCGACGCATAATAGAAACGGTCGTCCCAATCGTAACCGAGCCAGTGGATATCTTCCTGGATCGCATCCACGTATTCCACGTCTTCTTTGGTGGGGTTGGTATCGTCCATGCGCAGATTGCAGATACCGCCGTATTTTTCGGCGGTGCCGAAATCAATGCAGATCGCTTTTGCATGGCCAATGTGCAGATAACCGTTCGGCTCCGGCGGAAAACGGGTGTGGACCTGCTTCCCGTAACAGCGGCCTTCCGGTTTTAATTCTTCGTCAATAATATCGTGAATAAAATTACTGGTACGCTCTTCCGACATACTCAAAAACCCTCCTGTTTTACAGCGCTTGCAAGGCTGCGTTTAACAGCTCGGCGACAACGTCTTTGCCGAGCAAGGACATGATACCGCACAGATCCGGTGTGTTCCGACGGCCGGTCACGGCGATACGGATCACGGTGCTGACGTCACCGGCGTGACCTTTATAGGCATCCGGTTGTTTTTTGTATTCCTTGACTTCCGGACAGAACCCAATGGCGGGGCACAAACCTTTGATGGTTTCAAACCAGGTCTGCTTGTCCTGCGCGGGATCGTATACCGGCAGATACGCGGTTAAGATCGTCCGAATATCATCTGCTGAGAGATGTTCCGGCCACGGATATTCGGTCGGCGCCTGAAAGAAATACTCGGCGTATGCCGGCACGTCACTCCATTTTGCCAGATCCTTACGCGGCTTGGGACCACCGCGATCAATGCTGAATAAGCCTTTGGTAAACGCGATGTCACGCGTTAAGAGTGTGTGCCACGCGGGCGCGTATTCCGCCGCCCAGGCGATCACGGCATCAGTCACCTCGTCTGTCGTCATGGTGGCGATGATGTTTTTGCTGACATCGTTGAGTTTGTTTAAGTCAAACAACGCACCGGACACGCTCATCTTTTTGAGATTGAACGGGAAAGCCGAACGCGGCTTGTCCGGATTGGCACGCCGCCAATCTTCGTAATCGCTGTTGGCAACGGTGTGCAGGTATTCCATCACACTTTCGGGCGGATAACCCTGCTCGGTATAGAAATGAACGGCGGCTTCCGGATCTTTCCGTTTGGAAAGTTTGCGTTTGTTGCCGTCTTCCTCTTTCATGATCGGGCTGACGTGCGCATACTTCGGCGGTTTGAAACCGAGCACACGGAACAGTTGCAGGTGCGTGGGAACCGAGGCGATCCATTCGTCACCGCGAATCACGTGCGTGGTGCGCATCAAATGATCATCAATCGCGTGAGCAAAGTGATAGGTGGGAATACCATCGGATTTCAGCAACACGATGTCCTGATCGTTTTCAGGAATCTCAATGGTGCCTTTGATCATATCGTCAAACTTAATGCGGTGGGATTCATCACCCGGTGAACGCAGACGCATAACGTACGGCAAACCGGCGCGTACTTTTTCAATGGCTTGTTCCGATGTGAGCGAACGGCATGTGGCGTATGCGCCGTAATAACCGGTACGCAGTTTTTGACTATCCTGCTGCTCACGCACGGCGCTCAGTTCATCCGGCGTGCAGAAACACGGATACGCAAGGCCTTGCAACACCAAAGCCTTGACGTACGCCTGATAGATCTCTGCGCGATCGCTTTGACGATACGGGCCGTAATTGCCGATGGGGGCATCGTCTCCTTGATAGCCTTCGTCGATTTGCAGGCCGTATTGGCGAAGACCGGCGAGAATATCCGCGGCACCGCCGTCTACTTCACGTTTTTTATCGGTATCCTCCAAACGGAAATAAAACACGCCGTCGGTTGCACGTGCGGTTAAATAGTTAATGGTTGCGGTGAACAAAACGCCGAGATGCAGATATCCGGTGGGCGAGGGTGCAATACGCACAACACGCGCGCCTTCTTTTAAATTCCGTGCCGGATATAACGCCTCATACTCTTCAGGCGTTTTTGTGATCGTGGGGAACAATACGTCCGCCAACTGTTCCAAAGCGGTCATGAAAGGGCCTCCTAAATACAGATACACCTATTTTACATTTTTTGGTTGCAAAAGTCAATGCAAGTATGGTACTATATATAAAAGATTTTTTGCAGAAGGGTACGATATCTTATGGAAACCATAGAAACACCGCGCAAAAAACGCGCGTTAAGTTGTATTCAGTCAACCGGTACGCCCACGCTCGGCAATTATCTGGGCGCTTTGCGTAACTGGGTGATGTTGCAGGATGAGTTTGAGTGCGCGTATGCCGTGGCGGATCTGCACGCTATCACAGTACGTCAGGAACCGGCAAAACTGCGTCAACAGATCAATGAAACCTTTGCACTCTTGTTGGCGATCGGCCTGGATCCGGAGAAATCCTTGTTGTTTGTGCAATCGCAGGTGCCGGAACACGCCCAGCTCAGTTGGTTGCTTTCCTGCCACACACAGTTTGGCGAACTGTCGCGTATGACACAGTTTAAAGATAAGTCGGCAAAGCACGCCGATAACATCAACGCGGGCCTGTTCACGTACCCGGTGTTGATGGCGGCAGATATTTTGTTGTATCAACCCGACGTGGTGCCGGTGGGCGCCGACCAGAAACAACACTGTGAGTTAACGCGTGACATTGCCACACGGTTTAATAATCTCTATGCCAATACGTTTACCATTCCCGAACCGTATATCATGAAAACGGGTGCGCGGGTATGCTCGTTGCAGGAACCCACCAAGAAGATGTCCAAATCGGATGAAAATCAGAATGCGTTCATCTCGCTGAAAGACGATCCGGATACCATCATGCGGAAGTTCCGCCGCGCGGTGACCGACAGTGAAGCCAAAGTGCGATATGCCGAGGGCAAAGACGGCGTGAACAACTTGATGGAGATCTATTCCGCTGTGACGGGTAAGACTCTGGAAGCCATCGAGGATGAGTTTACCGGCAAGGGGTACGGTGATTTTAAAACAGCGGTCGGTGAAGCGGTTGCGTTGGAACTGAAGCCTATTCAGGAACGGTTTACGGAATTGATGAAAGACAAGGCGCAGTTGGAAGCGCTGATGAAGAGCGGTGCCGAAAAGGCATCGTACGTTGCCGGACGCACCTTGGGAAAGGCCATGAAAAAACTGGGCTTTGTTATTCTTCGTTAAGTAAAAAGGCTACCCGTACGGGTAGCCTTTTTTATACGAATTTGAGCAACTCGTTCATGAATTCCTGCTCCAGATCAATGAGTTTGCGCGTAAGTTTGCGGCTGTCTTCGGATGCGTTTTCGTACTGATTCAGGTAACCGCTTAACGATTTGATACCCATACTGCATCCGTCCACCATTAACCCCGCAATGTGTTCCGGTTTATCGTTGACGAGCAACTTCATTTCGGTGGAAATCCATGAAAACGCTTTGACGACCGACGGAGGATCTTTTTCATCGCAATCGACGGTATTTAAAAGCGCGTGACATTCATCGCCGATCTTGATGTGTCGGTCATTATACTGCTCGATCAAGTTGCGCAGATGCGGTTTGTCTTTCAAAAACGGCATGACTTGTTCCATACTGTTGGTGGCGCATTTACATCCGGAATTACATTCGCGCAATAAATAAACGGTATCGGTATTCATAAATCTCATCCTTTCGCCGTTTAGTATGTGAGGGGAGAATTCTGTTTATTCACGGCTTGCAATGTTTGGAAAAATGCAGTATACTGAAAGGCAGGAGTTGATACTGTGAAACATTCATTTTTTGCGATGCTGTCGCGCATGAAATATATCAATCGTTGGGCGCTGATGCGCAATACCCGAACCGAAAATATTTGCGAACATTCGCACGACGTGGCGGTGTTGTCACATGCGTTGGCGGTGCTGGAAAATACGCGGTTCGGCGGTCATGTGGACGAGCGGGTCTGTGTGATGATGAGTCTGTATCACGATGCACCGGAAACCCTTACCGGTGATCTGCCCACGCCGGTGAAATACGATAACCCCACCATACGGGAAGCGTACCGCCAGGTGGAAGCCGTTTCGGTTACCAAATTGTTATCGTTATTACCAGCGGATCTGCAAGGGGAATATCGGCAATGGTTATCCCCGTCGGACGAACAATGGCAGACGGAACGCACACTGGTGAAAGCCGCGGATAAGCTGGCGGCGTTGATTAAATGTATTGAGGAGATCAAGCAAGGTAACCGCGAGTTTGTGAAGGCAAAGCGTTCCACACAAGCGGCGTTGCGTAACATGAAATTACCGGCGGTGGATTGCTTTATGGAAGAGTTTTTACCCGCTTATGAATTAACGCTGGATGAGTTATAAAAAAGAGCCGTGTAAGGCATCTGCCTTACACGGCGTTTTTGTTAGTTCAGACCGCCGCCGATCCGCGCAAACAACGCGTCAACACACGTGCGCAGATATTGGTTTTCGACAGTTTTTAAAGCGGGATCTTTTGCATGAATATCACGTGCGGCATCCTGCGCCTCACGTAACAGAGTCATATCGGATAAAAAGTCGGCAATTTTCAGTTGCGGAAGACCGTGTTGACGGTCACCGAAAAAATCACCGGGGCCGCGCAGTTTCAAGTCTTCGTCGGCAATACGGAATCCGTCTGTGGTGGCGCACATGACTTTTAATCGCCGCGTGGCTTCTTCGTTTTGTGCGTCGGATATCAGAATACACGAAGAGGCATATTGACCGCGCCCAACGCGCCCGCGTAACTGGTGCAGTTGCGCCAGACCGAACCGCTCGGCGTTTTCCACCACCATCAATACCGCGTTGGGAACGTCCACACCGACTTCCACCACCGTGGTGGAAACCAATACGGAAATGCGGTTCTGTGCAAATTCCTGCATGATCTGTTCTTTTTCACGCGGTTTCATTTTGCCATGGAGTAACCCGACGCGATACCCTTTCAACGGACCTTCCGCAAGAGTTTTCACATACGTTTCGGCAGCTACCAGATCGGTTTCACCGTCTTCCACCAACGGACATACCACGTATGCTTGACGGCCCTCATCGATGAACTTGCGTACATAACCGTATGCGCGGTTTCGTTTATCGGTGCCGATGGCGTAGGTGGTGATGGGGGAACGGCCTGCCGGTAATTCATCCAGTACCGAAATATCCAGATCACCGTACACAATGAGTGCGAGCGTGCGGGGGATGGGGGTCGCAGACATAACTAACAGATGCGGCGATTCGCCTTTGGCGGTAAGTGCGGAACGTTGCCGCACGCCGAAACGGTGCTGTTCATCAGTGATGACAAGACCCAAATTTTGAAACCGTACCGTGTCCGAAAGCAGGGCGTGCGTTCCCACCAATAGTTGGCAGGATCCGTCTTCGATCTGTGCGCGGACGGTGTCTTTTTGCTTTTTGGTTAACGAACCGGTCAACAGACCAACCTGGATGCGGTCATCGTGCTCAAACATACGGCAAAAAGACGCATAATGCTGTTGCGCCAGAATCTCGGTTGGTGCCATCATGACGCACTGGTATCCGTTGCGAACCACCGTGTATGCCAGGCAGGCGGCAACGGCGGTTTTACCGCTACCGACATCGCCGTGCAGCAGGCGGTTCATGGGGGATGTGCCGCGCATATCGTTCACGGCATCGGCAATCGCACGGGACTGCGCACCGGTGAGGGAAAAGGGGAGCAGTTTTTGAAAATCCGCTGTATAATCCTGCTTTACGTGAATGGCTGTTGTGGTGTGTGAGGGGTTCTTTAAACGGAAAAGTCCCAGTTGCAGTAAGAACAATTCCTCAAAGATCAACCGACGGCGAGCTGTTTCCAAGGCGGTTTGATCGGTGGGGAAATGAATGTTTTCCATAGCATAGCGATAAGTACACAAGCGGTACTGAGAACGCAGAGCATGGGGGAGCGGATCGTGATCCAGTTCTTTGTCCAACGCCAATAATGCAAGGCCGACCTCTTTCTCCAGATACCGTGAGGTGATACCCGCGGTCAGCGGATAGATCGGGCGGATGCGTGTACCGGATTCAGCCGGCTCAATGAGTGGGGACGAGAGTTCCGGTGCGTTCAACGAGCCGGACACCGTACCGAAAAACAGATATTGCCGACCCGCTTCAATTTTGGCGGCGGCATATTTGTTGTTAAACAACGTGATGCGAATGACACCGGATGCGTCCACGGCAGAAAACGTATACAGCGAAAGGCCTTTGCGTATGAAACGTTCGATCGGTTTTGCCATGGCTGTTGCACGGATACAGCAGGGGACGTCACGCGGTGCGGAGGCGATCGGCGTAACCGCCGACCAGTCTTCGTACTGCCGCGGAAAATGAGAGAGCAGATCGCCAACCGTGTAAATGCCGAGCTTGTTCAGTTGTTCGGCGCGCTTTTCACCCACGCCTTTTAAATACTGTACGGAAGAGGTGGCGGTTAACAATGTGATCCCTCCTTTTTTTAAGAAAGCCGATGGCGCCCAAAGGATGCCATCGGCTTTGTTTGATTGCGGTTATTCGATGGAAACAAAATAGTAATACACAGGTTGACCGCCTGCGATCACAGTGATCTCCACATCGGAACCGAGTTTTGCCGCAATGCCTTGTTTGGCGGCGTTGGCTTCTTCTTCGGTGATGCCTTCACCGTACATCAACGTGACAAACGCGATGTCTTTTCCGGCCGATTTACGGGCTGCAGCCATATTCTTTGTCAGTTTGACGATGGCGTGAGCAGCCGTGGTATCGGTAAACGATAACTTGCCGTTATCCAAAGCCAGAATATCACCTTCTTTGATCGCGCGGTTTTCATAGTCACTGTTGCGAGCGGCAAAGGTGATGGAACCGGACGATACGTTGTCCGCGGCTTTCATCATGGTGTTCAGATTATCTTCCACCGAAGCATCGGGATCAAAGTTCAACATGGCGGAAACGCCCTGCGGAATCGTGCGGGTGGGTAACACGTGCACCGTGCGGTCGGCAAGCGGGATCGCCTGTTCAGCCGCCAGAATAATGTTTTTGTTGTTCGGTAATACGTACACCACTTTGGCGGGCGTCGCTTCAATGGCGTTCAGAATATCATCGGTCGACGGGTTCATGGTCTGACCGCCGGACACGACCTGACAACAACCCAGATCCGCAAACAAGGCTTGCAAGCCTTCACCTGCGGCAACCGCCACAAAACCGAATTCCTCTTCCGGTTCGGTGCGTTCAAGAACCGGGGCACTAACGTCTTCCTCTTCGGGGATCCATGCGGCGTTTTCGTGCTGGATACGCATGTTTTCCACCTTGACGGTTTCAAATGCACCGTATTCCACACCTTTGGTAAGCGCTTTACCGGGATCGTTGGTGTGAACGTGAACTTTGATGATTTCTTCATCATCCACCACCACGACACAGTCGCCGATGGTTTCCAGATAGGCGCGCAATTGCAACGGATCTTTGGTGCAGGCTTTATCGCGCGCTACAATGAATTCGGTGCAGTAGGTGAAAGTGATATCCGCATCAAACGAACCGGCGGCACTCGCCGATTTTTTGGCGGGAGCGGCAGATGCCGAAATCTCACCCTCAACGATCGGCTCACCGTTAAAGACGGCCTGCATGGCACGGAAAATGACGCACAGACCTTGACCGCCTGCGTCCACAACGCCCGCCTTTTTCAGAACGGGGAGCAGGTCGGGGGTGCGTTGCAGGGAAGCTTCCGCTTCTTCGCAAATAGCCGCCCAGACGGCATTGGCATCCGGATCGGCCTTTGCCGCGGCAACACCTTTTTCCGCCGCCTCACGGGCAACAGTCAAAATGGTGCCCTCGGTCGGTTTCATAACCGCTTTATATGCGGCTTCCACGCCCAACGTAAGGGCGGCGGCAAGATCGGCACCGTCGGCTTCGGTTTTCTCTTTCAAACCTTTGGAAAAGCCGCGGAATAATAACGACAGAATAACGCCGGAGTTACCGCGAGCACCGCGAAGAAGCGCGGAGGAAGCAGTATCGGCGGTCTGGCTGACGGTCGGGTCGCTCAAGCGCGATAATTCGCGTGCGGCGGCGGACAACGTCATAGACATGTTGGTACCGGTATCACCGTCCGGTACAGGGAAAATATTCAACTCGTCGACTTGTTGTTTTTGCTCGGCGAGAACATTGGACGCAGAAATCATCGCATCCCGTAACAGGTTACCTTGAATCAAGAACAGCACTCCTTTTTACTGGGTCGTGTCACCTTTATTCGGATTTCATACCGTCAATGTACACGTTCACTTTTTTGACAGACAAGCCGGTGGCTTCTTCAACTGTATAGCGAACTTTGTTAACGATGCTTTTGGAGATTTCAGCAATATTCATACCGTAGATAACGCAAATGTGCAGGTCAACGACCAGCTTTTCATTTTCGCTGCGGACGTGGATCCCCTCATCCGCGAAAGCGCGTTTGAAGAAAATCGAGCGCAAGCCTTGACGGGTACCGGTTTTGACCATACCTGCCACGCCGTAGCACGAGGAAACAGCATTGCCGATCAGATAGGCAAAATACTCTTGCGAGATTTCAATGCTTCCCAAATGATTGTCGATTCGGATCATATTGGCATACACACCTTTCCGTGAATTTGTTGCTCTTCATAAGGGCGCAGGGCAAATAAGCCATAAAACACCACTTTGCAATATTATAGCGCAAAACGTTCGGATAATCAAGAGAAAATATAAGAAATTGAAATTTGATAAACAATTGACAAGTGTACCGTGAATGCTATATAATAATCAGATGACTAAGGAGTGAAAGTTTTATGGGTTACACATTAGCACAAAAATTGATTCGCTCTCATCTGGTTTGCGGTGAGATGCGTGTCGGGGAAGAAATCGGTTTAAAGATCGATCAGACGTTGACTCAGGATGCGACCGGAACCATGGCGTATCTGGAGTTTGAAGCAATGGGCGTTCCGCGTGTTCGCACGGAGCGGTCTGTTGCGTATATCGACCATAACACGTTGCAAACGGGTTTTGAAAATGCGGATGACCATCGGTATATTCAAACCGTGTGCAACAAACACGGCATTTATTTTTCCCGTCCCGGTAACGGTATTTGCCATCAGGTGCATCTGGAACGGTTTGGTATTCCCGGCAAAACGTTGATCGGTTCGGACAGCCATACGCCGACCGGCGGCGGCATCGGTATGCTCGCGTTTGGTGCGGGCGGTTTGGATGTTGCCGTTGCGATGGGCGGCGGTACGTATTACATCACCATGCCGAAAATGGTGCGCGTTAATTTATCCGGCAAGTTGCAACCGTGGGTTGCCGCCAAAGATGTGATCTTGGAAGTGTTGCGGCGCATGTCCGTTAAGGGCGGTGTCGGTAAGATCGTTGAGTACGGCGGTGATGGCGTCAAGAGTCTGTCGGTCCCGGAACGTGCAACGATCACCAATATGGGTGCAGAGCTTGGTGCGTCCACCTCGATCTTCCCGTCGGATGACGTTACCCGTGCGTTTATGGCGGCGCAAGGCCGTGAAGAAGATTGGG
>JAFSIB010000135.1 GCA_017440005.1 Clostridia bacterium | reverse complement strand
TGACGGGTGCCGTGATGGGGATACTGACGATGTCCAGACTGCTTAAACTGCACAAAAGCAGTAACGCGCCGAGGGTGACGCCGTACAGGCCCAACGAACCGCCCAGTACGATGAACACAAACCGCAGTACCGCAATACTGCCGTATAAACTGGGGATGACAAACGCGCTGATGGACGTGAGTGCCACGATGATGACCATCGGCGCGCTGACCAGTCCTGCCCGCACCACCGATTCCCCGATGACCAACGCGCCGACGATGCTCACCGCGTGGCCGACCGATTTGGGGAACCGCAATCCCGCTTCCCGCATCACCTCAAACAAAAAGTGAATGAGTAACGCTTCCAACGTGAGCGGAAACGGTGTGGACCGCGCGGAATTGATAAAGGATAACAACAGTTCCGCGGGTAACATATCGGCGTGGTGCGTGCCGATGGCGACGTACAGTCCCGGTAAAAACAAACTTACCGCAAACGCCACGTATTTGATCAGACGGATAAAACTGGCGTACACGGGATGCTGCGTATAGTCGTCCATCGACTGAAAATGTTCTGCAAACAAAAACGGAACCACCAACGCAAACGGCGTACCGTCCACCAGTACGCCGATGCGCCCCTCCGCCACCTTGCCGCACAAGGTATCGGGGCGCTCGGTGGTGTCCACACCGGTGAAGAGCGAGCGCCGCTCGCCCTCCACAAACGGTTGCAGATACCCCGATTCCAGCACAATGTCGAGCGGGCAATTTGTAATACGGGTGCGCACCTCGTCCAGTAAGGTTTGGGATACGCGCCCGCGCATATAACACAGACAAACAGCGGTCTGACTTTCTTGACCCACCGTCAGCATTTCAAACGTCAGGCGCGGAGTCTTTAAACGGCGGCGGATCATGGAAATGTTGATGCGGATCGCTTCGGTGAACCCTTCGCGTGAGCCGCGCACCCCCACCTCGGTGGACGGTTCGGACACTGAGCGGATCATAAAGGCTTGCAGCCCGCCGAGTACCGCCGTTGCCACGCCGTCGATCAGTACCGCCGCAAAACCCGATACCAAGAGTTCCGAAAGCCGCTCCAGCGTATCCGCTTCCAGCATATCCACAAACCCCAGTACGGTGGTACGCACGTCGTGCATAACAGCATCAGGCGTGGGATAATCGGACGGCATACGGGAAAGCGGCAGCAGTACGGCATCCGTCATCATGTGACGGTCGATCATGCCCTCAATGCTGACGACCGCCGCCGCATATCCCGCCACGGTAATTTCGCGGATCACCAGATCCGAACTGACCGAAAACGCCTGCCGCAACAGATCGAGTGTTTGTTGCAGGTCGGCGGACAGCGGTGTCTTTTGTTGTTTCATTCACATCACCAACCCGAGTATGGACGGGTTTTATACGGAATATTCCGCCGAAAACGACCGATACTATCGCCGAAAGGGGTTTTTCGGTATGGCGATTACGGCGATCCGCACAGCGATCATTTACGTGTTTTTGATTGCGGCACTGCGCGTCACGGGGAAACGGCAACTGGGGGAACTGCAACCCATCGAACTGGTGGTGACGTTGCTCATTTCGGATCTCGCATCCGTCCCCATGCAGGAAAGCGGCGCGCCGTTGCTGACGGGACTCATCCCCATTGCGGTGTTGGTGGCGTTGGAACTCATTTTATCCGCCATCATGATGAAAAGTCACGGTGTGGCACGACTCATCAGCGGCAATCCCATTGTAATCATCCGCAACGGTGAGGTGTCGGTGAGAGCATTGCGGCGCTTGCGTATGACGATGGAAGACCTGCTGGAAACGCTGCGTCAACAAGACGTGTTTGATCTGCGTGACGTGCAGTACGCCATCGCGGAAACCAGCGGCAAGATCAGCGTGTTCAAAGCTAAAAATCCGCCGCAGACGGCGGCGGTTCCGCTGGTCAGCGACGGCAAAACGGTGGACTGGGCGTTGCAGATGACGGGAATCCCTTTAAAGTGGGTACACAAGACCCTTGCCCGCCATGATTGCGATCTGCACGATACGTTGTTGCTCGCGGCAGACAGTAAACGGCAGTATTATCTGATCCGCAAAGGAGAAAAGTCAGTATGAAACGGGTGATCGTTGCCGTGCTTTTATTACTCATCATCATCGGCGGGTGCGTACTGTCCATCCATGCACAGCACGCTGTTATTGAAGAATTTCTGCGAAAAACCGCCGTCATGGAATCCCGATTTATCGCCGACGATATAAACGGTGCGTTGACCGCCGCTGAAGAATTTGTGACGGAATACACCCACAAGACACGGTATTTCTCGCTGTTTTTGCCGCACGTGATGCTCACCGAAGTGGAACGCAGTGTGGTGAGTTTACCCGCGATCCTCTCCCACGGGGAACACAAGGATTTTGTGGCGGAACTGCGCCGTTGCCGCCTGCTTCTTCAAAAACTGCACGATCTGGAAATCCCCACGTTGCAGAATATATTTTAAATCACAAAAGCCATCCGCAAAAGCGGATGGCTTTTTGTTAAAAACAGAGTTTGTTTCGCACCTGTCGACGGTACTCATACGGTGTTTTGCCGGTTGCCCGTTTGAATTGTTTCACAAAATACGAAGTATCGGTGAATTTTAGTGCCTCCGCGATTTCCGAAACACTCCGTTCCTCCTTCTCCAACAACTGTTTGGCACGGCTGATCTTCCGTTCCGTGCGGTACTGCACGGGCGACATCCCGGCGTACAACCGAAACAACCGTCGGAAGTACACTTCGCTGACGTTGCACATGGCGGCAAGTTCTTTGACGGAACGTATCGGTTCCTCGTCCTGCTCCAGATACGCGATCCCCTTTGCGATCATGGTGAACTGCTTGGTATAATCGGCACGGAAAAATCCGCTTAAATTGAAAAGCAGATCGTACAAAATGGACTTCCGTTTGCCGATACAACGCAACCCGCCGACGCAATACCGCTCCATCTCCAGAAACCGCGCGCGATAATTGGCGTTGTCCGCCTCGATCACCAAGGGTGTGTCGCTGAGTACAAACGGGGCACCGCGCTCATCCGACAACAAAAACCGTATTCCCACGGTATAAAACTCCCCACCCTCTCCGTGATAAAACCGTACCGCGTACTCCGACCCGATCGGTGTGTACACCATACTCCCCTTGGCGGCGGTCAGTTTTTTGCCGTCTTTGAGCGTGTATACCGCCTCGCAATCGTTGAGGTACAAAAGCAGATGATGATCTTTCGGTTTTCCCACACAGGAAAACGTACTTTTACTGTTCCAAAACTGCTTGATCGCGACAATCGACTGTACCGTGTACTCCATATCGTACAAATCCCTGAGTGAACGGATCTCCATCGTATCACCTCATTTTCATTTTATTCCATCTTTTTTGCTTTTTCAACTCTTTTTGTTTCGTTTTCTACTATTTTTGCATTGAAACGTTATAGTTATTTGAGAGTGGCTTATGCTATACTGGGTACATAGAAAGTGAGGGAACTGCATGGAAAAACGAAATTGGAAGATCTATTACACCGAGTATGCGGGACCGCAAAAACGTGCCGTGGACCTTTTATACCGCGAACTCGGCAAACACGTTTTGCGTGACAACGGTCGGTACAGTTTTCACACGATCGCTTGTCAAACGGGCGAGATCGACTGCGAGTCCCACGCGGTAGTGCTGGGAATTTACGGACAGTGCCCGTTGTTGGAAGCACACATTACCAAAGAAGAATTGCCGGAAAACGGTTACGTAGTTAAGGTGATGGACAATCCGCAAAATCCACAGTATAAACTGGTATTGTTGTGCGGCAGTTCTGCGGTGGAAGTGTTGTATGCCGCGGTGGATTTTGTGGACGATTATGTTGCGCTCGCCACCCCCTCGGTGGATGCGTTTATCCACCTGCGCAACGAATTATTTGAGCATCCTCTGCCCGATTATTACCATGCCACCGCCCCCGATTTTAAAACGCGCAGTATCTTTACGTGGGGACATCCCATCAACGATTATGCCGATTATTTTGCCAACATGGCGCGCCTGAAACTCAATCAGGTCATTATCTGGAACGACTTTTTGCCGCTCAACGCCGACGACATTGTGGAGTGTGCTCACAGTTACGGCATTGAGGTAATGTGGGGCTTTGCCTGGGGATGGGGGTTTGACTGCCGCAAAACCGATTTGAGCGATCTTACTGCCCTTAAAGAACAGATCGTGGAAGAATACAACCGCACGTACAAGCACGTCAAAGGGGACGGCATTTATTTTCAATCGTTCACCGAAATCAACGAAGATACCATCGGCGGTGTCCGTGTATCCGAAGCGGTCACGCAACTGGTGAACATGACTGCCGCTGTCCTGCTCAAAGACGATCCGCACCTGAAACTCCAGTTTGGTCTGCATGCCACATCGGTGAAAGATCACCTTGACGACATAAAACAGGTGGATCCGCGCGTGGAGATCGTGTGGGAGGATTGCGGTAAATTCCCGTTTAAGTCGTTCAGCGGTGAGTTCAACGAGTACAAAACACCCGAAGCCTTTGCCGCACATTATGATTTTACCGACCGCATCCTCACGCTGCGTGACCGTGCAGCATCGGGGATCGTCTATAAAAGCATGCTCACCATGGACTGGTCGCGCGGCCGTGTGACCCATCAAAAAGGACCGTACGTGATGGGCGATATGGCACCCGAAACCGTACAGCAGGATGCTCAACTGTTGGAAAAGATCTGGCGGTTTTATTCTGCCGAGTGGATCGAACACGGACAGTTGGCACAGACACTCACCCGTCACATTTACGCAAAAACAGACGGCAACGTGAACATGTGCCTTGCCGGCATGTTTGCAGGCGGTATCTGGTTCCCTACGGCGTTGCTGGCGCAGCTGTTCTGGAACTGCCGTGAGGACTATGCCGTCACGCGCAAAAGAGTGTTATACCGCGATTGGGTGAAGTTTTAAAGGAGAGAACGGTATGTATAACATCAAAGCACTCAAAGAGGAATTTTACGACGTCCTGATGCATAACTTCGTCAACTTTTGGGAGACCCATTCTCCCGACAAAGAATACGGCGGGTTTTTGTGCGGCTTTGATCGCGAGGGCAATCTGTTTCACGAGGACAAATCGGTATGGCAACAAGGCCGCAGTCTGTGGATGTTTGCGAAACTGTACAATGAGTTCGGCGGAAAGCCCGAATGGCTCACCATTGCCAAAGAGGGGTACGCGTTTCTCAACCGCACCTGCTTTGACGAAAACGGGCACATGTATTTCCGCATCACGCGGGACGGTAAACCGCTTGTCAACCGCCGTTATTATTTCTCGGAAGCCTTTGCGATCATGGGGTACGTGGAGTTGTACATCGCCACGCGCGACCCCGAAGTCAAAGAACGCGCCGTCCGACTGTTCCGAAAATTCCATTACTATTACACCACACCGGGTGTGTTCCCCCCAAAAGTTGAACCGAGCACCCGTCAAAACCAAGGGCACAGTATTGTGATGATCATGCTGAACGTGTGCCAGCACATGCGAAAAATCGATGAAAACCCGTTATACGACAAGATCATCACGGAGTGTGTGGACAAGATCTTCTCACAATTTGTGAAAGAGGACGAGAAAGCCTTGCTGGAAACGGTTGGGCCGAACGGTGAACGCGTCCATTCCCCCGAAGGACGGCTCATCAACCCCGGTCACAGTCTGGAAACGGCATGGTTCATCATGAGTGAGGCGGTACATCGCGGTGACAAAGCCATGATGGAAAAAGCCGCCGCGATCACGCTGTGGTCGTTGGAACGCGGTTGGGATCGTGAAATGGAAGGACTTTTCTATTTTGTGGACGTGGAAAACAAACCGGTACTGAGTCTGGAATGGGATATGAAACTGTTTTGGACACATTGCGAGGGCATGGTAGCACTGCTCTTTTGCTACTTGTACCGCCAAGATCCCGTATACATGGAATGGTTTATCAAACTCAAAAACTATTGCTTCGAGCACTATAACGACGACCCCTATCCCGAATGGTTCGGGCATCTGCACCGCGACGGCACCCCCATCAACCACATCAATGGCAGTGATTGGAAAGGACCGTTCAACAACGTGCGCGCGTTTATGCTCATCACACAGTTGTTGGAAAAATTGGAAAACGGTGAACGGTTTGCCTTTTAACCGCCCGTTACCCATGCCTTCCCTACAGGCGGGACGTCGAGGCACCGTCCCCTACGATGAACAATTTTGCGTAGTTGTGGGATAGCGGAAACGCCGCGCGGACAAATCGACGTAATAAATATCCCCCCCCGCATAGCGGGGGGGATTTCATTTTCGGGCATAGCCCTATGCGATACTGGCTGCGCACAAGTGCGCTTTTTATTGGCC
>JAFSIB010000134.1 GCA_017440005.1 Clostridia bacterium | reverse complement strand
GCACCGACGATAATCAAGTCGGAACGGTTGAGGCCGGTGGTGATCTCATCCAATGCGCTGATGCCGGTCGGAATACCGACGTATTGATCGCGTTCAGCAGAGGTCAATTTGTTGTACATGTCATAGTTGGATGCAATTACCTCACGAATCGGGACCAAGCCGCCCTGATGACGGTCCTGGCGGATCTCATACACCTTTTGCTCGGCGGAGTCGATCAGCATGGAAGCATCCACACCGGGATCCATGGCATCGCCGGTGATCTCACGGGATACGTGGATCAAACGGCGAATATCGTATTTTTCGCGCACGATGCGCGCATAGTTATCAATATTGGAAATGGACGGCACGATCTGCGCCAATTTCAGCAAATAGTTTTTGCCTTCCTCGCCGGAGAAAAACGACTCGGTCTTGAGTGCTTCCAGCACCGTGACAAAATCGATCGTTTTGTTTTCCATCAGTTTTGTGAGCATGATGGAATAGATCGCCTGGTGCTCGGTTAAATAGAAGTGCTCAGGTTTAAGGATATCCGCCACCTGATTGATGCAATCGGACTCCATCAACACCGCGCCCAAAACCGCTTGTTCCGCTTCCAGACTGTGCGGCAAATTCATTTCATCGTAGGTCATTTCAGGCACACTGCCCACATCCCTTCGGGTTTATTCCGTCACCATCACCGTGATCTTGGCGGTGACGCCCTGGTTGAATTTCAGTTCGGCTTCATAAGAACCAAAAGCTTTGGCATCCGGCATGGCGATCTTGCGTTTGTCCAGTACGATGCCGTATTGTTGTTTCAAAGCTTCCGCCACTTCCTTGGTGGTCACGGAGCCGAACAGTTTGCCGTTTTGGCCGGCGCGTGCCGTGATTTTAACGGTCTTGCCGGACAACGTTTTGGCGGCGGCTTCCGCCTCTTGTTTTTCCACGGCTTTGTGGTGTTGCTGAGCGGCTTCTTTGTTACGCAGGTCATTCATTGCCTGAGCATCCGCCTCCACCGCCAGACCGCGGGGTAATAAAAAGTTACGGGCATAACCGTCGGACACCTGCACGAGTTGTCCGGCTTTTCCCTGACCTTTTACGTCTTGTTTGAGAATAACTTTCATGATAGAAACCTCCTATTGCTGCGATGCTTGCGCACGCGCTCGCTCTGTTAAATACTGATCGATTGCCTTTTGCAACAGTTTATTGACCGTCTGCACATCCGCATCCCGCACGTAAGCGCCCGCCATCGTCTGATGACCGCCGCCGCCCAATGCTTCCATGATCAGTTGCACATTGATCTCACCGTATGAACGCGCCGAAATGTTGACACCGCCGTTTTCGGCAAACATGACAAACGATGCTTCCACTTCACGGACGCACAACAGTTCATCGGCGGCCTGCGCGGCGGCGATCCGCATGCCGTTGCCACTTTCGGTGGCACAGGCGATCGCCGTGCCGCAATACGATTTGGCGCTTGACACGATATCCGCTTTGTGGCGGTAAATCGACATATCTTCGGAAAACATGCGCTTGACTTTAATGGTATCCGCACCGAGTTTCCGCAGGAATGCCGCGGCTTCAAACGTACGCACACCGGCTTTCATGACAAAATACCGTGTATCCAGCATGATACCGGCAAGCAACGCCTCGGCTTCCAGACGGGACAGACGGATGCCCTCCATGTACTGCAACACTTCCGATACCATTTCCGAAGCGGAACTGGAATGCGGTTCGTGATAAAACAGCATGGCGTCGTCAATGTGATCCACCATTTTGCGGTGATGGTCAATGACCGCTACCCGCTCAACGATGTGATACAGTTCCGGTGCATCCAACCGCTCCGGCTGATGGATATCCGTGATGATCAGCAACGTATCGGGTGTGACCATGGACTGTGCGGTATCCAGATCGATAAACATATCTTCTTTACCGTAATCACGGTAATAATCCACAAGCGCCGTTGCCAACGTGGTTGCGGGGTCATAGACTGTGTAAGCTTCTTTACCCATACTGCGGCATGCCGCCGTGAGCGCGGCACCCGAACCCAAACAATCTAAGTCGGAATACCGATGACCCATCACCAGTACAAGATCGCTGTCGTTGATCATTTGCTGCAAGGCGGAAGCGATCACGCGGGAACGTACTTTGGTGCGTTTTTCCACACTTTTTGCCAAACCGCCGTAAAAATCATACCCGGTCGGGGTTTTGATGACCGCCTGATCGCCGCCGCGGCCAAGCGCCATATCCAGCGTCTGACGCGCCTGCATATCTGCCGCGTACAACGTATCCCCTTTGCCGACACCGATCGACAGCGTTAACGGTACGTTATCCACGGTGGGCAGTGCACGCACTTTATCCAGAATGTTAAACCGTTCATTCTCAATGGCATCCAGTTGCCGTTGCTCAAGCAGGATCAAAAAGCGACCCACCGCATTTTTACGGAAAATGCCGTCGTGTTTGTTTGCCCAGTCTTCCAGCAACATTTCCACTTTGGAAAACATCTGCGCGCGCTCACCGTCACGGTGGTCTTTCATGACTTCATCACCGTTGTCCAGATACAAAGACAGAACCACGGGACGGCTGAGAGCGTATTCTTCGGCAATGTGCGCCAGTTCGGTGTTATCAACACAGTATAACACGTAACCGCCCGCTTCATCACTTGTTTTCAACTTGGCGGTATACAAGGCATACACAGACGAACCGCACGCCACCTGCGGAAGGAACCGCGAAGACAGTTGTGCCGTACTGACCGACGGGAAAACCGTACGGATCTCATCACCTAACCGATCGGTGCCGCCCAGTACATCGCGGCGGAATAACTCGTTATACCACACGATCTCATCCTGCTCGGATACCAGGGCGACCGGCAACGGCGTTTCTTCCAATGCTTTGCGGTTTTGGTGGTTCAACTGCCCGCAGACACCCTGCACATACCGTTGCAGATCATGTTTCAGTTGACGGATACGCCAAAAACCGTATGCCCATACGGCAACACAGACCGCAGCCGCGATCCAGAAAACCGTACGGTTGACAAAAAGCAACGTGAGAAGCAGTAAAAACGACAGAATACCAAACAAAAGGACGACCGGCGACACTGACCAGACCGCTTTTCGTTTCATGGCTATCCGCTCCTTTCGTTTTACCGAAATCACACCTCCATGATGATGGGCAGGATCATGGGACTGCGTTTCGTTTTTTGGAACAGCATACGCGACAATTCATCACGCACGCGCGATTTCATGGTGGACCAGTCGTGCGAATGACGTTGGCAGCATTCTTCCAAAACGCGCCGTGCAATGGCTTTGGCTTCATCCATCAATTCTTCGGATTCGCGCACATACACAAAGCCGCGCGATACCATATCGGGACCTGACACGATCTGACCGCTGACGGGATCGATGATCGCCACCACGACGATCAGACCGTCCTGCGCCAAATGTTTACGGTCACGCAACACGATACTGCCGACATCGCCGATACCGAGTCCGTCCACCAATACACGGCCTGCCGGCACACTGCCGACGACCGACATTTTATCGGCGGTCAGTTCGATCACTTTACCGATATCGGTGACCAATACGTTTTTGGCGGGCATGCCCATGCTCTTTGCCAACTGGGCGTGTTTTTGCAAATGCTTGCGCTCACCGTGAACCGGAATGAAAAATTTCGGTTTGGTGATGCCTTGAATGATCTTGAGTTCTTCCTGGCAAGCGTGACCCGATACGTGTACATCGTACATTTTCTCATACACGACATCACAACCGCGTTTCATCAGTTCATTGACGACTTTGCCCACCGTTTTTTCGTTACCGGGGATGGGGGTTGCGGAAATGATGATGTAATCATCCGGTCCGACATCCACTTGACGGTGATCGGAAAACGCCATGCGTGCCAACGCCGACATGGGTTCACCCTGACTGCCGGTGGTGATGATGGTCATCTTTTCTTTGGGATACCGATGGATCATATCGATATCCACCAGCAAGCCTTCGGGCATGGACAGATAGTTTAACTCATGGGCAATATTGACATTGTTGACCATACTGCGTCCGGATATGGCGACCTTACGGCCGTCTTTGACCGCCGCATCGATGATCTGTTGGATGCGCGGCAGGTTGGACGAGAAGGTGGCAATGATGATGCGCTTGTTTTCGGCTTTTTTAAACAGGTTGCTAAAGCTTTCCCCCACCACCCGCTCGCTGGCGGTGTATCCCGCGCGTTCGGCATTGGTGGAATCCGCCATGAGTGCCAGCACGCCTTCTTTACCGATCTCGCCCAGACGGGGCAGATCGATCATGGAACCCATGATGGGTGTGCAGTCAATTTTAAAGTCACCCGTGTGCACCACGTACCCGAGGGGGGTTTTGATGCCGAGACCCACCGCATCCGGAATAGAGTGGTTAACGTTGATGAACTCCACCGAGATGGCATTAAAATGCACCACGTCACCGGGTTTTACCACGTGGAGCGGTACTTTGCCCGATAATCCGTGCTCTTTGAGTTTGGATTCAATGAGCGCGATGGTGAGTTTGGTGGCATAGATCGGGAAGATCATTTGCTTAAGCAAATACGGTAAGGCACCGATATGATCTTCATGACCGTGGGTGATCACGATACCGCGAATACGGTCGCGACATTTTTCCACGTGCGTGAAATCGGGTAAAACGATATCCACGCCGAGCAGATCTTCATCGGGGAATGCCATGCCGCAGTCAATGAGAAAGGCATCGTTGCCGTACTCAAACAAGGTCATGTTCTTGCCGATCTCATTTAAACCGCCGAGCATGGTAATGTGCACGGGCAGAGCCGGCTTTTGGGGAGCCTTTTTGGATTTGGTGCGGTTATTGTTATTGTAACGGCGTGTCGTTTGCCGAGCCGCCGTATTTTTTTCATCCTGTTTTTTTGCCGGTGTTTTTGCCGTACGCGTATTCGGCTTACGGGAACCGGTTTTTCCCTGTGTCTGGCGTTTGTTTTCTGTTGCCATAAAATCCTCCGTTTCAAAATTATAATACAATGGAAAAGTAAGCCCCTGCGTCTGACGCGGAGCTGTTGTTACGTATTGTCCGAACACATTCCATAAAAAAGGGGTGCGCTATCCGATCACATGAGTAAGTTTATTTTACCTGCTTTTCGGTGCATTGTCAAGTAAAGTATGGAACAGGTACACGGAATTAGACTTGCTATACACAAAAATATTTGGTACAATATCACCATCGACATCCGAAAGTGAGGAGATCGGCATTGAAAAAAGTGGAACTGTTTACCGACGGTGCGTGTTCGGGAAATCCGGGCGCCGGCGGTTGGGCGGCGATCTTGCGGTACGGCACACACGAAAAGGAACTCTGCGGCGGTGAGAAACAGACCACCAACAACCGCATGGAACTGACCGCGGTGATCGAAGGGTTGAAAGCACTCAATGAGCGATGCGAAGTGCTGGTTACGACCGATTCTCAATACGTGGTGAACGGCATTGAAAAAGGATGGGCCGCCGCCTGGAAGAAAAACGGATGGCGAAAAGCCGATAAAAAACCCGCTCTCAACGCCGATTTATGGGATACGTTGTTAAATTTGACAGCGTTGCATGCCGTATCCTTCCACTGGGTACACGGACACCAAGGACATCCCGAAAACGAACGGTGTGATGCACTGGCAGTGGCACAATACCAACAACTGATATAAAAAACGCGCCTGCTTGCAAGCAGGCGCATTTTGTTTTTTATTTTACGGCTTTTGCCACTTGATAGTAATCGTCCGTGAGCAAGGTGTCTGCCCCCATCGCGATTGCCGTTTTGGCCTCGTCCGGGGTGTTGGTGCAATAGATGCCGACTTTTAAGTTGGCATTGTGCGCCGCCTGCACACGCTCTGCCGTGGCGTACACGGTGGAGAACTGCACGCGAGTGCAATCACAAGCGGTTGCCACCGCCACCGCATCACACGGGGTATCGTCCGTCTGGCAGAAGCACAGCGGGATAGTGGTGTCGATCGTGCGGGCTTTCTTGAGCAGGTCCGCGCTTGCCGAGGTCAGATACACATACTGGCGGCAATCATAACGCCGAATGAGTTCCAAGATCTTTGTGATAAGTTCCTCTTCCCGTTCACCGTTTGTACCGATAAAGACGTTCATGACGGTGTGGCAGGAGAACTTCTGCAGGATCTCTTCAAACGTTGCCGCCGTCATACCCGCAAAGGGGGCTGCAAACTTACTGCCGAAATCAAGCGCCTTGATCTCTTCCAGGGTCTTTTCCCATACCATACCGCTGCCGTTACTGACGAGTGCCAGATCGGGTTCGGCAACGCTGACGACCTCGCCGTCTTTGGTAAGCCATAAACCGAATTCGATCTCATCGGCACCTGCCGAAACTGCCGCACCGAGCGACACCAGACTGTTATCGGGTGCCACACTCTTGAAACCGCGGTGCGCACACACGCGCGGGAATTTCGCCCAACGGTCAGGCAAGGCAATCGCACTGCCTGCTGGACGGTACGTCCAGGCACGGCGACCGATCTCTACGTATTCGTAATGTGCGGAATCGGGATTGCCGAAGCCGGCAGGTTTATAGTACTTATCGTGAGGATCAAACTGAGCGGTAGCGATACCCGTTTCACTCTTCATGTTGGCAAGCAACAAGCCTTTGGGTGACGCGATCAGACTGCCACCGCCGATATCGGTATCTGCGCCCATGCTGACCGATGCACGCACCACGTACGCATTAGTGTTGTACGCGCAGAAACAACTCATGTTCTCCAGCGCCGACTGCAGATCACTGCGTTGATGCGAGCAACCGATGATGACGTCCACGTTCTGCCGTGCGATGTGCGCAAACTGCTCATAGAAATAGAAATCGTAACACGTTAAGAATCCAAAACGGATGCCTTCCATTTCCACCACGGTGGGTTGGATCGGAGCTTCACTGTGGGCAGGATCAATGCCGTAAGTTTTGACCTCACCTGCCGTGGGATGGACTTTGTAATACCGACCGACGATCTCGCCTTGACGGTTGATCGCATGGGTGGTGTTGTGACGGCAGTTCTCTTCATCCGCATAGGTAGCGTTGACAAACACCATGGCGTTGCACCGCACCGCCGTTTCCTTGCACTTTTGCAGAATACGGGCATTGAAACGGTCGTAATTCAACTGAAACTCTTCGGTTGAACGGGAATACACCGGCAGATCGCAATACTCGGGCAGAACGATGACGTCCATGCTCTCGTCACATTGATCCAGCGTTTTGAGGTTTTCTTCAAACAGACGCTCCGCGTCGGCAAAATCCAGCGAATACGGAAATTGTAAGATAGCGAATTTCATGGATGTTTCCCCCATTTTATTCAAGAATGGCTTTGTGGAACACTTTTTTGCCTTTGCGGATCTTGAGCCCCGCTTTGAGGTCATCCGCCGTGTAAGTCTTGTTAATATCGTTGACTTTCTCATCGTTCACGGTGACACCGCCCTGCTGTACCAGACGGCGCGCTTCACTCTTGGACGGCAGCAAGTCGCATTTTAACAGAAGATCCATAATGCCGATCGCGCCGTCGGTGAGGTCATCCGCCGTGAGCGCGGTGGTGGGCATATCCGAATCGTCCGTGCCGCCTGCGAACAACGCCTGCGATGCCGTGCGGGCTTTGTCGGCTTCTTCTTTGCCGTGCACCAACGTGGTCAACTCATACGCCAGAATGTCTTTGGCTTTGTTGAGTTCCGCGCCTTCCCACTTATCCATTTCGTCGATCTGTTCAAGCGGGATAAAGGTGAGCATACGGATGCACTTGAGAACATCCTGATCGCCGACGTTACGCCAGTATTGATAGAAGTCAAACGGCGAGGTTTTATTGGGATCCAGCCACACCGCACCGTTGGCAGTCTTACCCATCTTCTTGCCTTCGGAGTTCATGAGCAGAGTGATGGTCATGGCATGAGCATCTTTACCGAGTTTGCGGCGAATGAGTTCCGTACCGCCGAGCATGTTGGACCACTGGTCGTCACCGCCGAACTGCATGTTGCAATCGTATTCCTTGAACAGATGATAGAAGTCATACGACTGCATGATCATATAGTTGAATTCGAGGAAGGACAAGCCTTTTTCCATGCGTTGTTTATAACATTCCGCGCGCAGCATGTTGTTGACCGAGAAGCAGGCGCCGACTTCACGCAATAATTCCACGTAATTGAGTTTCAAAAGCCAATCGGCGTTATTGACGGCAATGGCACCGTTTTCACTGTTGAAGTCTATAAACCGTTCCATCTGACGTTTGAAACATTCGCAGTTGTGCTCAATGGTTTCGGGGGTCATCATGGAACGCATATCGGTACGGCCGGAGGGGTCACCGATGTAGCCGGTACCGCCGCCCAGCAACACAACGGGGCGGTTGCCCGCCATCTGCAAACGTTTCATCAAGCATAACGCCATAAAGTGGCCGACATGCAACGAATCCGCCGTCGGGTCAAAGCCGATATAAAAACGCGCTTT
>JAFSIB010000133.1 GCA_017440005.1 Clostridia bacterium | reverse complement strand
GCAGAAGAGATTCAGAAGAATGCTTTCTCGGAAGTCATGGATACAAACGGTTTACTGTACGGTACGCGCTTCACAAAAACCTGTCTGTGCGCCGAAAACGCGACCGGTATCCACACCGAAAGCGATTGGATCGTCGATTTTGAACCGACCGATACGGCAAAGGGTATCAAACACATTGAGTGTGCGGCTTGCCATACCACCCTCACCCTGGCCGAGATCGCTCCGACCGGTCAGACGGTGGATTACACCGGCAATGCCGGCTTGACCCCGACTGATAAGGATTTGTTCACGGTTGACACCTTGGCCGGTACCCCGCGCACGTTTGAGTTCTCTTTCATTCTTCCCAAATCCTATGGTTCGCATCTGCGTGGTGGCGTTCTGTTCAGCAACTACAACAACGGCACCCAGAACCAGATCAGTATTGAGATCTATACAAACGGTCAGGCACGTTTCTGGTACAAAGTAAACGGTGTCAGCTATTCCGCTCTCTTTGCGGCAGATGTTCGCTCTAACTCGTTAACACATCTCGCCTTTACGGTAGACGGAAAGAATATTTCTCTGTACGTCAACGGAATCTACTCCGAAACGCTGACGATGGGCGCTGCTGTCCCAACCGATTGTACCGATAACTTCTGCATCGGTGGCGACCGTCGAAGCGCAAACGCCCAGTATTTCAAGGGTACGATCTATTCGGCAAACGTGTTTGACGATGTCCGCACCGCCGAGGAAATCGCACTCGATGCCGTTATGGTAACCGGCGATACCGACGGCTTGCTGTACTCGAAGTATTTCTCCAACTAATCTGCACAACCCCAAAACAGCCCTCTGCAAAGCGGAGGGCTGTTTTTTTTAAAACTTTCTTGACAAACTCAACTTCGTATGATATTCTATATTTAACAATTCGGTTAAATGTTAAATGTTGGAGGTGTTAAAAGTGGGATTGCAACAGACGTTAAAAGCGTTGGCGGACCCTATTCGCCGTGAGATTCTCAATCTGCTCAAACAAGGCCGCTTATCGGCGGGCGATATTGCGGAGCAGTTTCCGGTCACGGCGGCATCCGTATCGCGTCATCTGTCAGTACTCAAAGAGGCCGATCTGGTACGGGACACCCGCGAAGGACAATATATTTTTTATGAGCTGAATGCGTCCGTGCTGGAAGAAACGTTACTTTGGCTCACCGATCTGAAAGGAGAAAACCGTTATGTGGAAAGCAAATAAAGCAAAATTGATTTTGTCGTCACTTGGTATTCTGTTGCCGATCTTTGTCGGCTTAAGTTTGTGGAATCAACTGCCTGAGCAGGTTCCTACACACTGGGGACCCGACGGCAATCCCGACGGCTTCAGCTCGCGACCCGTGGCGGTGTTTCTGCTGCCCTTAATCGTGTTCGCCATTCATTGGCTCTGCTTGCTTGTCACGTCAAAAGACACCAAAAACAAAGACCAACACCGCAAAGTGTTCAACCTCATTTGGTGGATCTGCCCCGTCGTATCGTGGTTTGCCGGCGGGATCATGTATGCCACCGTGTTGGGGGCCGACGTTCCCGTGGGAACCGTTGCCTTTTTGTTGATGGGTTTTGCGTTTATCGTCATCGGCAACTATCTGCCCAAATGCAAGCAAAACCGCACCCTCGGCATTAAACTTCCCTGGACGTTGGCGGATGAAGGCAACTGGAATGCCACCCACCGTATCGGCGGAATCACGTGGGTCATCGGCGGCATCGTGTGCATCCTCTCTGCCTTTTTACCGCAAACCGCGTTACCGTTTGTGTTCATTCTCCTGCTCGTGATCATGATGCTCATCCCCACCGTCTATTCGTACCGTTATCATAAAACACACCAACAGAATCATAACCACCAGTAAACCGGTGGTATTGCACAGCCCCTTTGCGGCACATTACCGTAGACTTATCAAATGGTACCACCGGCACAATGCCGGTGGTTTTTTCTTACAAGAATATCGCAAAAAACGTGGTCATGCCGGCAATACACTCCGTAATTTTTACCGTTATCGTCCTTTATATTCTTGTTTAATGATCTCCGCCATTTCCTCCGGCGATTCTTTGCAACCGCCGGCAAGCCACATCTTGATGATAGCATTGAGCCCGTTGCGGAAAAACTCCACGTGGTATTGAATGGCCTTGTTATCTAACTCCAACTCCGCCCGTTTCGGATCGTACACCGAGATCAGATGCTGATCGTCATAGCATAGTTTAAAATACGTTTTATAAAAGATGGGATTTTCCTTGATGTGCGTAAACATTTTGAGCACACCGGTTCGCTCATGAAAATAATCGTAATCGGCAAACAATTCCGAAAATTCCAGCTCCAATTTTTCTTTTGTTTTATCCGCCAGATCGTAAATGTCCAAATAATTTGCATAAAACGTGCTGCGGTTGAGTCCCGTGATTTTAATAATGTCCGAAACGGTAATCTCCTTGACCTCGCGCGTTTGCAACAACTCCACAAACGCTTTCCCAATCTTCTCTTGCGACTCTTTCCGCCGCCGATTGTTTTTAACGTTCATCCTGTTCTCCTCATTATTCCAACACTTGTTTGAATTTTGATGATTGTTTTTCACTTTCGGGATTAGTATACTATATTTGCATTAAAGAAACAAGTGTTGGAATATTGAAAGGAGTTTTTACATGAAAAAAAGCAGTTTTGTCGCATTGATCCTCGGCACCGTCAGCGGTGTGTTGTTCGCGCTTGGCATGTGTATGGCACTGTTGCCGGAATGGAACGCCTTCACCGAGGGTGTTATCTTCGGCGGTGTCGGCTTGGTGTTAGGTGTTATTACTGCGCTGATTTGGTGCAAAATGGAAAAGAAACAACTGCCCAAAATGAACGGTAAACAGATCCTGCGCATTGTCTACGGCGTGGTTTCCGTGCTCATTCTCGGTGTCGGTATGTGTTTGTGTCTGGTATGGCATCAGATCGTGTGGGGAACGCTTGTCGGGTTGCTCGGCATCGTCATGCTCATCGCCCTTATCCCCATGATCAAAGGCATCCGATGAAAACCCTGTCTTTCCTGCGCAATCCGTATCTCGGTCTTGCGTGCAACTGTTTGTTTGCGGTTGGCAACTGTGCGGTGGGATTGTTCGTCCACTCGTGGTGGTTCATCACCATCGGTGTGTATTACGCCGTACTCACCGTCACGCGCTTTTCCGTGTTGCAAATCAAACGGCAATCCGTAAACAATCCCGATCTTGCGCGGTTTGCCCGCCGGCTCACCGGAATTCTTCTGTTGGTTTTGTCGTGGTGCTTGATCGGCATCAATATTTTGTCAGCACTCCGCGATCGCGGCAGCGTGTTTCATGAGATCCTGATGATCGCCATCGCCACGTACACGTTCAGCAAGGTAACAATCGCCATCATCGGCTTGTGCAAAGCACGAAAAAACGCTTCGCCCATCGCCGTCACGTTGCGCAACATTTCGTTTGCGGATGCGCTCGTGTCCGTATATTCCTTGCAACGTTCCATGTTGGTGTCGTTTCCCGGTCTGCAACCACACGAAATTCGCCTGTTCAACCTGTTAACGGGAACAGGGGTATGGATTCTTTTGTTTCTGCTTGGGCTCAACTTGATCGGAGGGAGGTGGATCAACATGGCAAAATCCAAACTGGTTAAAGCAAATGAAAAAATTGCCGAAACGGTTGTTGAAGGTTACAAAAAAATCGAAAAAGGTGTCGTTGACGGTTATAAAAAAATTGAGCAAGGCGTCACCGAGGGTTACACCAAAATCGAAGATAAATTTGTGGATGCCTATCTCACAAAAGACGGTGAAACCGTCGAAGAGGCCAAAAACAGACTGAAAAATAACAAATAATAAAAGCGAAAGCGGCTTGAAATCAAAAGATTTCAAGCCGCTTTTTTATTAATGTTTATTACGGGATCCACGCACCGGAACCGTCAAAGTGGTAAACGTTACCGCCGAGGTTTACAGTACCCGTTGCCATCGCGCCGCCCGGATGCATGTAATACCAGGTGTTGCCGAGTTGCAGCCATCCCGTGTGCATCGCACCCGAATCATTCAAATAATAATAGGTGCCGTCAAGGCGAACCCAACCGGTTGCCATCGCGCCACCCGGATGCATGTAATACCAGGTGTTGCCGAGTTGCAACCAGCCCGTGTGCATCGCACCCGACGCGGCAAAATAGTAATAGGTGTTGCCGATATACTGCCAGCCGGTCACCATACCGCCGCCGGCACTTAAGTAATACCAAGTACCGCCGAGTTGCAACCAACCCGTTTGCATCGCACCCGATTCCGCCAAATAGTAATAGGTGCCGCCGATATACTGCCAGCCGGTCGCCATGCTGCCGCCCTCATACAGATAATACCAGGTGTCACCGAGTTGCAACCAACCCGTTTGCATCGCACCCGATTCGTTCAAATAATAATAGGCGCCGCCGATATACTGCCAACCGGTTGTCATGGCACCGCCTTCATTCATGTAGTACCACGTGTTGCCAATGTACTGCCAGCCGGTCACCATTACACCATCGTCTTTGAGGAAATACCAAGTGTTATTAACAAACAACCAACCGGTTTGCGCAACATCATTCTTATAGTATTTCCAGCCGTCGCTTTCAAGCACCCAGCCGTCACGCACAATTGTAGGTGCTGTCACCGTTACGTTTCCGTTTTCAGCGGCGAAAGCAACGTTATCGTAATTGGCATCGTACACATCATCGGGATCAAACGTTACGGTAACCGCGCTATCACCCAGCGGTGCGCCCGCCTTGATTTTGAAGGTAAGGTTTGCCACCGTACCGTTGGCTGTGTTGTTGCCATTCAACGTGTCAACCCACGTGATATAATACGGATTGTCCGTATAGTCTTTGCTGGAACCGACACCGTCTCCCTCGTTAAACGCGGGCCGTTCACAAGCAACAAGTTCCAGAACATCGCTGTCATAACCAATCAACAGTCTAAACGATACAATACCGGGGTTGTTCGATACCGTGATCGGCACAACCACCTCTTGTCCTCGTTCACCGGAAACCTCGCCGACAGTAAATGCGGCGCCTTCCCCTGCAAACACCGTCGAAAAAGGAATGGCGACAATCAATAAAATCGCGGACAGCACAATGGCCACTGTTTTTTTCATTTGCATACTCCCCCTTGCGCGCCTTGCTTCAATTCGACATCTCAACGATCGAGATGACGATCAGGATTCCATTAACAGTACAATTCTACATCATTTTATTCCCGCCGTCAAGGTTAATCCCGTCAAAATTGCCGCACCGACTTAAATACCTCTTCGGTACTGTGTTGGCGTTACCCCCACCGTTTCTTTAAAAACACGGTTAAAGTACGTCACGTTTTCAAAACCGACCTCACCGGCGATCTCGATCACCGACCGTGCGGTCGTACGTAATCGTTTTTGTGCCACTTCCACGCGCCGGCGGTTGATAAACTCACGAAAACCCATACCCATTTCCTGTTTGAACAATCGGCCCAAATACCGCGGATTGTAGTGAAATAACGCCGCCACCTCTTCCATACGAATATCAAAGCTCAGATTTCCCATCACATACGCCACCACATTTTTGATAACCGAATTCTCGCGGCTTTGCGTTGTCGGATACCGTTCCAATAAAAACAAAATATACTGCTCGATCAGCAACGCAATGCGACGGCAATCCTCTTTTGTCACGGTGCTTTCCAACGTTTCAATCGGGAATGCCTTGTTACCAATGCGTTTTTGTATTTTTTGCAATCCCTCGTCACCGGCTAAAATATTGCCAATAAAGATCATGCAAGCCACCGTGTCCCCCACCAGCACGGGATGGGTATACTCATAAATCCCATTAATGCAAAGGCCGTCAAACGGCACCTTATCACGCAATGCTTTTTGAATGGCCAACTCACGGCACCGAAAGCAACGGCGGAAAGCCGATTTGTGATACGTCTTAAACCGATCACACATGGGACTGTGATGAATCTCCTGCGTTGAGGGCAACCAGCACATCTCATTACCGAAATTTTCAAAAAACAACACGCCAATGTGCAATCGCGTACCGTATTCAATGTGTCGGATCAACTGATATAATAAACTACTCTCCATCTTGAACTCCTTGGCATGTATTTACTTAAATTTTAACATAAATGTATCTTTTTTGCAATATGTGCGTTCATTTCTATAAGCCTGCACCCGCCTCCTGCGCTATAATGACCTCGAGGTGATAACCATGAATACATACGATCTGATCGTCGTTGGCGGCGGTATTGCCGGTGTGGCAGCGGCCGTTTCCGCCGGTCGGCAAGGATTATCGGTCTTGTTGATCGAACAAACCGGTTGCCTGGGCGGTGCACTTACCAACGGCCTTGTGTATCCGTTTTGTCAACATCAAACCATCGGCGAAGCCAAAAAACTGCTCAGCGGCGGTCTGTTCACCGAAATCAAAGAACGCCACGCCGCGTACGGGGACTCCTCGTGGGAAACGTTCAAGTTTGTTTTTGACGATATGGTCAGCGAAGCCGGTGTGGATGTGTTGTTCCACGCCACCGTGTTCCGCGCCGAATGTCGTTACCGTTCCGTAAATATGGTGTACGTCGCCACGAAATCCGGCATTGTGCAATGCAAAGCACGCTATTTTATCGACTCGTCGGGTGACGGCAACTTAATGGAAATGGTCGGATGCGATCATCAACTCGGCCGCGAATCGGATAACCTGTGTCAACCCATGACCACGTGCTTCCGCGTGGGCGGCATTGACGTACCGCTGTTCAAGCAGGAACTGGGCGAACTGTGGGATCCCGGCGAACTGCAAAAGCTATATCAGCAACACCGAAAAGATGGAAAAATCCAAAACCCGCGCGAAAACATTCTGGTGTTTTACGGTTTGGGCGAAGATATTGTGCATTTCAACACCACCCGTGTTGTAAAATTAAATCCCGTGGATGCGCTGGATGTCAGCCGCGCTGAAATGATTGCCAGACGGCAAGCATACGAAACGTTTGCCTTCCTCAAAAAGCACTCCAAAGCGTGTGCAAACGCCACTCTGCTCACCATTGCGAACAGCATCGGCATCCGCGAAAGCCGCAAACTCAAAGGTGTACACATTCTCACAACCGATGAACTGTTATCGCTCCAAGCCTTTGACGATACCATTGCACTGGGTAACTATTCCATTGATATCCACAACCCCGAAGGCACCGGTACGGTTCTGCATTGCTTTAAAGACGATGAATTTTATCAGATCCCCTACCGTTCCCTGCTCCCCAAAGAATACGATAACCTGTTGGTGGCAGGCCGTTGTCTGTCTGCCGAGCACAAAGCACATGCAGCGGTTCGCATCATGCCGATCTGCTCGTGTTTGGGCGAAGCGGCGGGCACGGCAATCGCCCTCGCCAAAGAGAGCAACACCAACACCCACACGTTGGACGTGTCTACCTTGCAAACACGCCTTTTAGAAAACGGCGCCATTCTTTCTTGAGAGGAGAAGCGAAGCATGCATAAAGAACTGGACATTATCATTCCGATATCAATGGGTAACGATTGGCAAACCGAAGAAAGTATCGTTCACGATATTTTGGAGCAGAACCGGCAGTACGGATTTACCAAATTTGCCTTAACGACACCCGGTCATGTTTTTCGTCGACTCGGATACCCCTCAAAAGAGCATTATGCGGAGCTGGCACAACGGTTTTTACGCATCAAAGAGCACGTGATGCCCTACGGCATCACGTGCGGATGGTGGATAGCGCTAACCTTCAAATCCGGCGCATCGAAAGAATTTCAAAGCATGGTCAAATCAGACGGCAGTGAGCACCCGTTTGCCAACTGTCCGTTAGACTCGGCGTTTATCCGCCGCTTTACAAACGATGTAGCGGAGTTTGCCGCTACTGCCAAGCCGGCATTTATCATTACCGAAGATGATTTCTCTCTATCAGCGGCGGCAGGATGCTATTGCGATCTGCACATCAATGAGTTCAACAAACGTTACCGCTATTCCTTTACCCGTGAACAACTGGTAGAGGTGCTGGAAAAACGCACACCCGAAGCGTTGGAGATCATCCAACAATGGCGCGAACTGGCAAAAGACAGCCAAGTGGAATTCGCCGCCGCCATGCGCAAAGCATTGGACGAGCAAAGTCCCGAGATTCCCATGGGATATTTGCAAGCAAGCCTTGCCGACACCGACGGTGATTGCACGTACGCGATTGCCAAGGCTATGGCAGGAGATCGTCACGTGCCGTTTTCACGGTTGTTTGGCGCCTCTTACGGCGGCATCGTTTCACGTGAACTGCCGCAACTGCTCTTTCACATGCTGTATTCCAAACAACACATTACCCAAGAATTCTTGCATTACATGGAAGCCGACACCTTCCCGCACACCCGCTTTTTCTCGGCAGGTTGTCAGATGCTGTCCGCCATGGCGGTGGTGTTTTCCTACGGCTTTGACGGTGCACTCTTTATTGTGCGTCAGTTGTTGGATGGCGGTAACGAAGAAACTGCTTACAGCAAAGGCTATGCTAAAGAGCGCAAACGCTTTGAAGCCTTACATCAAGCGTTGTGCAACTGTGAGCTGAAAGGTGTTAACGTGCATTACGATCCGTTTTACAGCACCTTGGACGACGATCCATGGTGGTCGTGGTGGACGCAACCGGTGGGCCGTTTTGGTATTCCGTACGTCACCACCGATTCGCCGATCTCGTTCTGGGATGATCGCGTGGCGCGGTATGCCGACGATAAGGAAATCCGACAAGCACTTTCCAAGGTGTTGGTACTGGACGGTGCATCCGCCAAAGCGCTGTGTGAGCGCGGTTACGGGCAATATCTCGGCGTTGACGTCGGCGACGATGTGAAACAAGGGATGCTGCAATGGGATCTGGCAACGCGCGAAGTGATTGTGGATGACTACGTCGGCACGTTACCCGGACGGAATATGACCGCCCCGTGGATGTTGGCACCCAAAGGTAACGGATGGATGCCGAAACTGACCATTACCGATCCTGCTTGCCGCGTCATCACAGAATTATACAACGGCGAAAAAGAACTGCTTACACCCGCCATGACGAAATATCAAAACACGCTTGGCGGCACAGTAATCGTGATGGGCCTTACGGTGAAAAACAACGGTTCGCAGGCATTGTTTAATTACCGCCGCAAGCATTTGTTGCAAACGTTGGTGGCGGAATGCTGCGATGATTTCTGCTTAGTAAAACAAGCCCCCGATGTAATGATTATCGAAAACCAGGCAACCGATCCCGCATGCGGTTTCAAAGAGATCCTCACCCTTGTGAATATGTGTGCAGATGCGTTGGACACCGTCGCCCTCCACCTACCCGAACGGCTCAAAGGTTGTTCGGTGGAGTATCTCGACGCGGACGGCACGTGGAAACCGATCACCGTCACTCCAACCGCCGATGGTATCGAACTTGCTTACCGTTTGGACTATTGCGCCCCGTGCTACCTGCTCTTAAAATAAAGAGGAACAACGATATGACAAACCGTGATCATACGAAAAAACGAATCCTTTTTTTCGGCGGCTCCATCACCTGCGGTGCCGGTGCGTCGGATGATGCACACGCTTGGGCCCCTCTTGTTTTCAACCGGATTGGTCGCGAGCTATATGGCGAGGATGCGGAAATGATAAACGCCTCCATTTCCGGCACGGGTAGCCACGTGGGAGCATTCCGCCTAACGGAACATGTGTTACCGTACCATCCGGATCTTGTTTTTGTGGAGTTTGCAACCAACGACAGAGAGGCATCTCTGAACACACCGGATCTGGTAATCTCCGGCCTTGATTATATTGTTCAGGCTTTGAAAAAAAGCAACCCACACGTTGCGATTGCATTCGTGTATACAACCTGTCAGGGTGAAAATGCATCCGCTGTACACATGGTAGTCGCACAGCATTACGGCATTCCGGAGATCGATCTGCAAACACCTTTGCAAACGCAAATCGACACGGGAAATTACACGTGGAGCGATTTTCTTATCGATACTGCCCACCCCAACAACAACGGCCATGCCTTCTATGCCCAACACGTTGTAAATGCTGTTTTGGCGGATAAAGCACGTTTCCTCGCACCTGTCAAAGATGCGCCTGCCATCGCACCGTTCCCCATGAACCGACCGCATATTCTGTATGCGAAAAACGCATCGGTCATGGATGGTTTTACGCTGCAAAAGGTAAGCGATACAACCGCCCTCAAGCATTTGGATTGCCTGCGCGTCACACAAGCCGCCATATCCAACCAACCGGGTGATACCATTATATTTGAGTTTGAAGGCGAACACTTCGGTATTTATCACGGAATCGGTAACAATGCCGGTCGTTTTTCTGTGACAATGGATGGTGTGTACATGGATGAAGTGGACTGCTATTACCCACGCAGAAACGATCAAGCGGAATATTTATCTTTCTTCAGAAGAGCACCCATAGGCCCCGGCAAGCACACAGTCGTATTGCAAACGTTGGAAAAACCCGCTTCCTCTTATGGCTCTGAAGTAAGCATTGTCGGCATATTTGTCGGCTAATAGCACATAACAAGCGGCGGCAGAGGAATTTCTCTGCCGCCGCTTGTCTTTATTCTTTTATCGCAATCACAATATCACCCGTGTCGGTGCTGATCTCACACCGACCGCCCGTCACGGTTTTCGGCACGTCAATTCTGCCGGTATCGCTGCTCACAAGAAACACTTTTTCAGAAAGCAGACTGCCCTGCACGTCCCCCGTATCGGTTTCAATGTCAAGGGTTGCCGCATCGCACCCATCCAGATGTACGTCACCCGTACTCCGCTCAATCGAAAAGGCTTGTTTTGCCACCACGTTCGTCAGCAATAAACCCCCTGTGTCGCCGTCGGAAATCAGGTTTTGACAGGTAACGTCCGAAATCGCAGCCTTGCCGGTGGAAACCTGTACCGCCACGTCACCCTCACACGTGATGTCCGAAACCGTAACAGCACCCGTGGTAACAGCCAGATCCACCGCCTTTGCCGTCACGTTTTCCACCCGAATCGCACCGGTGTCGGTGTGGATTTTCATCGTCCCCGCAACCGAAGCGTAATTCTTCACAACCCCGGTATCGCCCGTAATCGCCATGCTGTCAAACAAAAGCCCTTGCGGGATCGTCACGGCACCGGTATCTGTGTCAACCACAAGTGCGCCGTATTCACTCTTTGGCAGATACACGGTCACAGCAGGCGTTCCCCAATGAATACCAATATACTCATACCATTTTCGCTCATTTCGTGCCGAAACGGTCAACGTACCATTCTCCACCGTAACGTCGTGCGGTTCCTTTGCTGTTTCGTGGCACACCACACGGCAGGTATCGTCCTGCGAAACGGTAAACACAATCGCCGCGGTATCCGTTCGCAGGGAAATATCGCGGAATTCTTCGGTTACCTCATACGTGTGAATATCGTACTTCTCAGCACCAAGCACCGTGAAATTGCCCCCTTGCATCGCCACGACCACCGCCAACAAAACCAAACCTAATACAATCAGTACGGCGGCGGCAACAAGCCATGTTGTCATGCGCTTACTCATGATACGCCCTCCCGTTTACTCAATCGTTTCCTTATCGCCGCGATACTCTTTGCGGTCAAAAGCGCCGCGTTCTTTGTGGCGGCAAGACTTCCCCCAAATAAAAGGATCGACAACCCGGCACATACAAATCCTACACCGAACAGAGCGATACCCGCAAGAGCATCGCCGCCAATCAAAAGCCAAATACCGGCTGCCGCACCGACAAGCGCGCAACCCGCAAACGCCGCAAATACCGCCCATAATGATACGATCAGCGACCACCAAACTGCATACAGCGATACCACCACCGCCGCCGTGGCAATGCCAAGTGACAACCAGATCGGCGAACCCAGTGCCAACAACACGATCTCCCACACTTTCAGGCGTTGCGGCGGTTTATACACTGTCACCGTCGTCTGGAGTCCCTCACCAAGCAATTCGCTTGTCGATACACCAAGCACCTCGGCTATGGTTACTAACATCTCCGAATCGGGTACGGATAATTCCTTTTCCCACTTGGACACCGTCTGTCGTACAACCGAAAGTTGTCCGGCAAGTTCCGCCTGCGAAAGTCCCTTTTCCAAACGCAGCTGCTTGATTGTTTCACCGAGCATATCCGACACCGCCTTTTCCGTTTACAGTATACACCACCCCCGTGTCAACTGCAAGCAACGAAAATTAACATAACAAAAAACGCGGCCGGTAACTTTCCGCCGCGTTTAGTAAGCATATTGATCTCCTCTTTCCTGACAAGCGCGACTGCATCCGGTACGGAAGACGCATCATTGCCAAATGACGGAAACGTGGTTGTGTATCCGTAAAAGGAGAACTGTCGGAATCTTTGTTGCCACACATTCATATTTCCGGAACAGTATAACCCCGTTCTGTAAGAGCCGTGTCTATTTTATCAAGGATCCCATCCGATTCAGCGCGAATGGTATGATAATGATATCCGCCGGTAATATTCATAAGTTCCGTAGATTTTCCGGTTCTGACGCCCTCAATAAACTGCCTTACATGAAGGCGAGAAAAAATATTGAGCTGTGCGGACATTTTACCATACACTTTATGCCAAACAAATACGTCAACAACCGTGCCGCCCAGATCAACGATCAAATTCAGTTCATCCTCGGTCTGCTCGGTTGTGTGGCGCACCTTAAACACTCGCTCTTTTAAAGGTGATTTCTGAATAATATATCCATAATGGGTTGAAAGAATATCGTATCCGGAACCCTTCAGCACCGTAATATCCTGTACAATTATCTGTCTGGATACACCGAATTCTTCTGACAGTTTACCGCCGGATACTGCTTCTTTGGATGATAGAAGCAAATTGACGATTGCTTTTCTCCTGTCATGAGCCTTCATGTATTCACCCCTTTATACAGCGTGCAAATGTTTAAGAGAAAGATCCAAAATCGGAGAAGAGTGCGTAAGCGCACCGCTCGAGATATAGTCTACGCCGATTTCGGTAAGCTTCGCAACATTTTCTTTTGTTACGTTTCCGCTGCACTCGGTCTCAGCTCTGCCTGCCGTAAGCCGTACAGCCTCCTTCATATCCTCAACGCTCATATTGTCCAGCATAATGATATCGGCACCGGCTTCAAGAGCTTCTTTGAGCATATCCAGGTTTTCCACTTCAACTTCAATCTTGCGAACGAACGGCGCATATTCTTTGGCCATCGCAACCGCCTCTTTAACGCCGCCGGCGGCACCGATGTGATTATCCTTTAAGAGAATACCGTCACTGAGGTTATAACGGTGGTTATATCCCCCACCGACCTTTACTGCGTACTTTTCAAAAAGGCGCATACCCGGTGTCGTCTTGCGGGTATCAAGAAGTTTGGTTTTGCTGCCCTCCAAAAGATTAACAATATTACGGGTATAGGTTGCAATGCCGCTCATACGTTGCAGATAGTTCAGAGCCGTTCTTTCACCGGAAAGAAGCACACGAATATCACCGCGAACAACACCTAACGTCTGTCCGTTTTTTACCTCATCGCCATCCTTGCAGGTAAAGGTTACTTCGGTTTTGTCGTCAAGAAGCTCAAACACTCTCTTGAACACATCCAGGCCGGCAATTACACCGTTTTCTTTACAGATCAGTTCAACCTCACCAAACCGGTACTGCCTCATCACAGCGTTGGTAGTAATATCTTCGCTTGTAATATCTTCCTGCAAAGCCAACAAGATAAGGTTGTCTGCATTCAGTTTCATGGAAATATCATTCATGGCTGTCTTTCTCCTTTTTAATGGCATCCAAAACGATTTTTTTATATTTTTCTGCATATCCCTCATACCGAGAAGCGTCAATCGGAACTTTGTCGCAGTGCTGTGCTTGCGTGTAGTTGTCTATGATATGCATTGCCGCTCTTTTGGCAAACACAAGGCTTTCAAGCAGCGAATTACTGGCCAGTCGGTTTCTGCCGTGTACACCGTTGCAAGCCGTCTCTCCTGCCGCATACAACCGGTTCATGGAGGTTTTACTGTATCGGTCAACATCAATACCACCCATAAAATAGTGCTGTGACGGAACTACCGGAATGGGTTCTTTTGTCACATCATACCCTTCGTCAAGACAACGTTGATAGATATTCGGGAAATGTGTTTGTATTTCTTCAACGGGGATGGGCGCCATTGAGAGCCACACATGCTGACTGCCTTCTTTTTTCATCTCTGCAAAGATGGCGTTGGCTACCACATCACGGGGTAGTAACTCATTGACAAAGCGCTCCCCTTTACCGTTCAGGAGAATGGCCCCTTCACCGCGCACCGACTCGGAGATCAAAAACTCTCTGCCTTCATTCTCGGAATAAAGCGTTGTGGGGTGAATTTGAATATAGTCGATGTGTTGCAGTTTGATCCCGTATTTCAGTGCCAAAGCAATCGCATCACCGGTAAGGTGCTTATAGTTGGTGGAATGCTCAAAAATCCCGCCGATGCCGCCTGTTGCCAGAACGGTGTAGTCTGCTTGAATAGCAGAATAATCGCCGTTTTCATCATGCCCGATAATACCGCGGCACTCATTGTTATCACAAATAAGATCAACCATCGTATAGTTTTCGATGATCGTTATATTCTCCCGACTTCTTGCCGTTTCAAGAAGATGTGACGTTATCTCTTTGCCGGTTTCATCTTCGTGGAACAGAATACGCGGATTGCTGTGCGCTCCTTCTCTTGTATATGTAAACTCTTGCCCGTTCATCTCAAAGCGAACACCAAGTTCCACAAGATCCGAAATAACCTCTCGGGATGAATGAATCATAATGTGTACGGCATCCGGATTGTTCTCGTAGTGACCGGCCTTCATGGTGTCTTCGTAAAAGGCATCATAATCCTTTTCGTCACGCAAAACGCAGATCCCGCCTTGCGCCAGATACGAATCACTTCTGCGCGCCTTATTTTTTGTTATAATAACTACGTTTTTATCTTTGGGAAGATTCAGCGCACAGTACAAACCCGCCACACCGCTTCCGACAACCAAAATATCTGTTTTCATATCACTTTGCGAGCTCCAACATCCTGTCAAGGGGAATAAGCGCACGGCGGCGCATTTCCTCATCTACAGTTACTTCTTTGTCTTCTTTTTGGAGTACCGACAAAACAGCAGCCAGCGTATTCCGCTTCATATCTGCACAGCACGGATTCGGATCGGGATAGTAAAACCGCTTGCCCGGATTATCGGTAATCAGCTTATGATCCACCCCGTCTTCGGTACAGATAACGAATTCATCCGCATCGCTTTTTTTTACGTATGCAATGATGTCTGCGGTACTGCCGATGTAATCGGAAAGCGCGGTAACGGACGCATCACATTCCGGGTGTGTCAATACCGATGCTCCGGGGTGTTTTTTACGTTCTTCATAAACCTGGCTTGCCGTGATCTTGGCATGGATCGGACAGCAACCATCATTCAGAATGACCGTCTTTTCCGGGACCTGCTGTGCGACAAAGCTTCCGAGATTGCGATCGGGAATAAAGAAAATATTTCTATTGGGTAACGCCTTCACAATTTTAACCGCATTGGAAGACGTAACGCAAACATCACTCTTGCTTTTAAGCTCAGCGGTTGAGTTAATATAGCAGACGACTGCAAGATCTTCGTACGTTGCGCGCATTTCTTCGATGATCCCGTCAGCAACCATATGAGCCATGGGACAGTCTGCAGTGAGATCCGGCATCAGCACCTTCTTGTCAGGGTTGAGGATCTTGGCGCTCTCCCCCATAAACTGAACACCGCAAAACACGATGATATCCGCTGTAGATTGCTTGGCGATCTTTGCGAGATAAAAAGAATCCCCCACATAATCGGCTATTTCCTGCACTTCGGCAGGGGCGTAGTAATGAGCAAGAATAACCGCATTCTTCGTTCTCTTTAATTGTTCGATTTGATTTTTCATACCGTTCCCTCATCACACGAGACGATTACAAACTGAGGTTCATTATATCACCCACGTTTACATCTGTCAACTTATCTGTAAACCTTGCGTGTTAAAATATTCCCGCCCAACACAACAAGAATATATGGAATATTGACAAAAAGAGCTATTAGATTTCGCACAAAAATCTAATAGCTCTTAGTTGTATGGATATCTTTTTCAGATATTACCACGAGAACTTTCAATCCTCAAAAGCCCAGTGTTTATGCGGGTTTTCTGCGCTTTTGGTTTTATTCCCACTATTTTTCGTGGTTCTTCTTTGGCTTATTTATGCCCTATATATTATCACAAACGGCATTTTTGAAGCCACTTTTCCACCCACTATTTCATTTATCAAAATTTTTGTTGCAGAAAAAGTTGCAAAATTGTCTGAGGAATAGTGCCGGGTGGCTAAGATGCTGTTATAAAGAGCTACAGGTTTATATACCGCATTACCTGTTTCAAAAAATGTCTTTTACGCTTTGTTGCTTTTGCTTCAGCATTTTATTGAGCTTTGCAGCATTACTTTTGATAACGGAATAAATGATCGCCCAAATAACGATATAGCCCACAACAAAAATTGCCGTGAATACTATAATCGGTAGTATACCAAAGTCAAGCCAATCGTTGAGTAGATACGTGCCGAGATAGCCGATATACAAAACGCCGCCGTGAATCAGAATTGCCACCATCAAAGGTAACCTTTCGATTTGATAAATGGCATTCATACCGCCTGCAATAAAGGCAAGTGCAGTGATTGAAAATATTCCAATGCAGACCTGATTTATAGATAGCGTTTCAACTGCGGCAGTCTGTTGCAATATCAGATATACAAT
>JAFSIB010000018.1 GCA_017440005.1 Clostridia bacterium | reverse complement strand
CCAACCCTTGAACCTTGCCTTGAATATCCAGCAGTTTGACGGGCTCGGGTAAATGATTTTTCAAACGCACGTCGTCCACGATCATGGATGTAACGGTTGCTGTGGGATCCACACCGATGGTCGCTTGCGGAACGGTGCGTTCTTCGCGTGTCAGGTGTGCAATGCGTAAGTTTTCCACATCCACGCCGTCCTGCACCCAAATGAGCGGTGTACGGTTGCCCGTCACGTCTTTGGTGCCTTTGCACAGACAGGCGCGCACCTGCTCAATGGTGATGTTCTCCATCACACCGCGTTCTTCGGGACCGCCGTGATATTTGGTAATACCGATGCAGTAGGTGTAAAAACTGCCGTATACGTTGCGGATGATCACGTTGCGCACGGGGAACCCGTGGGACAACAAGCGTACCGCGCTGTGACAGTTTTCGGCAAAAATGCCGTCCACCACAATGTTTTCAATGGGACCGTACAACCCGTCATCAGCGGTGAGTGCCACCAGATCATCGTGGCACGTGCCTTTTAAGTTGCGGATCACGCCGCGTTTGCAATACCCTTCCACGTGGACACCGTCCAGATTCCACAATTTCGGTGCACCGTGCTTGTAATCAAACGTGATATTTTCCACGGTAAAATCTTCAATGTACCCGATATCCACGCCGAAGTTGACGGGATCGCGCAATGTGAGATCGCTCAGCGTGAAATTGCGGATACGGCAAAACTGCATGCAAATTCCCGTGTACGTTTTCGGGAACGACGTTAAGGTTGCGCGGTATCGGCACTGTGCTTCTCTGGTGTTTTCCACGCCCAGACGCTCGTACAGCATGGTGCCGTTTTTATCGGGGAAATGAAAGGGGTTGGGATCTTGGTGTTGGTTGTTCATATTCCAGATACCGCCTACGATGGCGATATTCTCTTTCCATGTGGAAAAATCGTCGTCCTCGATCATGCAACAGTTGCTGTCGGGGGCGAGCATGATCTCCGCAAAGCGCGGTAACCGCAAGCACTGACCGCCGTGGATCTTGAGCGTCTTGCTGATGAGATACCGCACTTTCGGCGGGGGTAATTGCACTTCACAAATACCGGAATCCAGCAGCTCTTGAATGGCGGCATAGTCGTCGTGAATGCCGTCACCGTACAGGATCGCAGCCATAAATTTCACCTCTACTCAATAGTTACTGGAGTATTTTCCTTTGTTAACGGGTTTGCCCAGTTCACCACCAAAGAAATTGCGTTTGAGCCACGCAATGGACAGGGGCACCCACTCAGCAATGGTGTCATCCGCTTGTCCGCGTGCATAGCAGGTTTCATCCGACACGGAGAATCCGTGTTGAGCATGGGAGAATAGATGGAGCTCCACCGGCACGTTGTGTTCTTCAAGCGCGCACGCGAAACGGAGCGAATCGCGCACCGGTACACCGGGATCGGCGGTGCCGTGGGTAATAAACGCAGGCGGTGTGGTTTCGTCCACCGCCGTGTGGAGATTCAGTTTTTTGTACAGTTCCGCATCGTCGGGATTGCCCGATACGCGCGCATATTGATCGTAGGTTTCCATCCACGATGTGGAGATGACAGGATATCCCAAAATGAGCAGATCGGGGCGCAGTTCTTTGGCCGTGGCGCCGCAGGCTTTCCCGATTGCAGGGTCGTTCCAGTATACCCCCAGCGAAGCCGCCAAATGCCCGCCCGCCGAGAATCCGCACACGGCGATTTGGTGCGGAATGACCGCCCATTCTTCGGCATGATCGCGAATGAGTTTGATCGTCTTACCGAGGTCAATGAGCGAGGTGGGGAACACCGCTTTTTCACCAACGGTGTACCGCAGGATAAACACCTGAAATCCCGCCGCCGCATATTTCAGCGCAACTGGTTCCGCTTCACGGTCGGAGCAACACGAATACCCGCCGCCGGGGCACACGATCACCGCGGGGCGGTCAACGTCCAAATATTCAATTTCCGTGGAGCGTTCCGTGATGAACGCATCCAACCGAACCGACGTATCTTCCGAAAAATAGTGAATAAAATGCTTCATTCCAACACATCCTTTCTGTGATAGGTATATCACAAGACCGCTCACTTTTCAAGAGATACGGGGGCATTGTGGCGGTTTTTTACAAAAATCCCGACAGATCGTGTCTTGCAATTACAGGAAAAAACTGGTATACTAATGTCAATATGCTGAAATTCATTAACGGGAGTGTATTTGCATGAAAATCATCCGCACCAAAACGTATGAAGAAATGAGCCATGAGGCTGCCAAAATTCTGGCGGCGCAGATCGTGCTCAAACCCAACGCCGTGCTCGGCCTGGCAACCGGTTCTTCTCCGATCGGTCTGTACGATCAGTTGATCGAATGGAACAAACAAGGCGAACTGGATTTCTCGCAGATTCGCAGCATCAACCTGGATGAGTATTGCGGTCTGGACGGCACTAACGATCAGAGTTACCGTTATTTTATGGATACGCACCTGTTCGATCACGTGAATATTGATAAACAGAACACCAACGTGCCCAACGGCAAAGCGGCAGATTATGCGGCAGAAGGCGCACGGTACGATGCTCTTATTGAACAGATGGGCGGCATTGATATTCAGTTGCTCGGCATCGGCCCCAACGGTCACATCGGTTTTAACGAACCCGATGAATTCTTCACCAAAGAAACCCACGTGGTCGACCTCGATCCCAGCACCATTGAAGCCAACGCCCGTTTCTTCGCTTCCGCAGATGACGTGCCGCGTCAGGCGGTCACCATGGGCATGGGCGGCATCATGGGCGCCAAAAAGATTTTGCTGATTGCGTCCGGCGCATCCAAAAAAGAAATCTTGGAAAAAGCGTTGTTCGGTCCCATCACCCCCGAAGTTCCCGCTTCGCTGTTGCAGTTGCATCCCGATGTCACCGTCGTGTGCGCAGTCGATTGATTTTAACCGAGAGCCTCCCCGCAGGGAGGCTCTTTTATTCTGTAAAAAGTGACTTGACACCGCCGTTAAAGTCTTATATAATAGGTCTGTTAAAGAAAAGATTACTCCGAAGGGAGATTGTAAACAAATGGCAAAAGAAACCTTTATCACCGACGAAGGCTATAAACGCCTGGAACAGGAACTGGAAGAACTCAAGACCGTTCGCCGCAAAGAAGTGGCGGAAAAGATCAAGGTCGCGCTGTCTTTCGGTGACTTGTCGGAAAACAGTGAATACGATGAAGCCAAAAACGAGCAAGCCATCGTTGAGGGCCGTATTGCCGAACTGGAAGTTCAGCTCAAAAACGCGCGCATTTTGGATGATGCGGAGTTTAGCACTTCCAACATCCACGTCGGTTCCACCGTCACGGTGCGCGTGAAAGGTAAAAAAACAACCAATACGTATCAACTCGTCGGTTCGACCGAAGCGGATCCGCTGGGCGGTCGCATTTCGGATGAGTCGCCGATCGGCAAAGCTTTGATCGGTCACGCGGAAGGCGATACCGTCGAGGTGGAAACTCCCGGCGGTGAGATCGTGTTAACGGTCGTCAAAATCGCGAAGTAAAAGCAGACGGATACGGGTGGGTATGATCCCGCCCGTTTTCTTTGAAAGTGAGGAGAACACGTTGAGCGAACAACTGGAAATGACCACGGAACAATTATCGGAACTGTTGCAGGTACGTCGTGATAAATTGGCGGCACTGTGCGAAAGCGGTCAAAATCCGTATGAGGTCACCAAATACAACGTCACGGCGTACACGGCGGATGCCCGCGCCGAATATGAGCAAAAAGAAGCGGCGTATATTGCCGAAAATGGTCAACCGGAAGAGGGGCAGGGCGTGGAACTGCCCGAACCCATCACCGTGTCCATCGCCGGCCGTATGATGAGCCGCCGCATCATGGGTAAAGCCAGTTTCATGGATATTCACGATGCCACCGGCCGCATGCAGATCTATGTCAGCCGTAATGACGTGGGAGAAGACGTGTATGCCGGTTTTAAAAAATGGGACATCGGTGATATCGTCGGTTTAGAGGGTTACGTATTCCGCACCAAGATGGGTGAGGTGTCGGTGCACGCCACCGCCATCAAACTGTTGTCCAAATCCTTGCGCCCGTTGCCGGAGAAATTCCACGGTCTTAAGGATACGGATACCCGTTTCCGTCAACGGTATCTGGACCTCATCATGAATCCGGAAGTCAAACGGAACTTTGCTATTCGCTCGCAGTTCATCAAATACATGCGCAACTATCTGGATGCCAGACGGTACATTGAAGTGGAGACCCCCGTGCTCAACACCATCGCCGGCGGTGCTTCCGCCCGTCCGTTTATCACGCATCACAACACGCTTGATTTGGATATGTACATGCGCATCGCCACCGAACTGCCGCTCAAACGCCTGATCGTCGGCGGTATGGACCGCGTGTATGAGATCGGCCGTATCTTCCGTAACGAGGGTATGGACACCAAGCACAACCCCGAATTCACCACTGTGGAATTGTACGAAGCGTATGCCGATTTCCACGATATGATGGATATTGCCGAAGGCATTCTGTCGGGTGCCGCCAAAGAGATCCTCGGCACGTACGAGGTGGAATGGCAGGGCGAAAAGATCGACTTGACCCCCGGTTGGCGCAGACTGACCATGATTGATGCCGTCAAAGAATACGTCGGTATTGATTTCGGTGCCATCACGGATGATGCCGAAGCCGTTGCCGCCGCGGAAGCCAAAGGCGTGGAACTCGCGGAAGCCGCCGAGCGCATGTGGGGTAATGCCCTGTACGCATGCTTCGATCAGCGCGTGGAAGAAAAACTGGTGCAGCCCACCTTCATTACCATGTATCCCGTGGAAGTGTCGCCGCTCACCAAAGCATCGCCTGCCGATCCGCGGCTTACCGAACGGTTTGAACTGTTCGTGTGCCACAGTGAACTCGCCAACGCGTATTCTGAGCTCAACGATCCGCTGGATCAGCGCGAGCGTTTCATGAAGCAGGTTGAGCAGCGCGAACGCGGTGACGATGAAACCGAGATGCTGGATGAAGATTTCCTCACCGCTTTGGAATACGGCATGCCGCCCACGGGCGGTATGGGTATGGGCATTGACCGTTGCGTCATGCTCTTGACCGGCGCCGACTCCATCCGTGAAGTCATCCTGTTCCCCACAATGAAACCGTTGGACTGAGAAAAACCGCATAAACACTGTGTTTTTCGAGGTTTTGAACCGCTAAAATCGCAAG
>JAFSIB010000017.1 GCA_017440005.1 Clostridia bacterium | reverse complement strand
GAATACGTCACGGCACAGGGGATGTCGCTCGTTGACGGGGACGAGATCGTGTTTGTGGGGTACCGTGGCGTGGCGCTTGCCAATGCAGGCGGCATGTTACCCATTGCCGTGTTGCAGAATTTCTTAGATGAATACGTGCCGGCACACGGCGCGTCCGTTGATTATATTCACGGGGAAGAGGCTGTGCGCGAACTCAGCGAACCCGCCGATGCACTGGGGATCCTGCTCAAGGGGATTCCCAAAGACGGGTTCTTTGACGGGATCCGCGCAGGCGGGCATTTCCCGCGCAAAACGTTTTCCATGGGCGAAGCGCACGAAAAACGCTATTACATGGAAACCCGTCTTTTAACGTCGATTTGATTCTACCACGCAATCATTTTACGGGGTGGCAATACGCCACCCCGTAACTTTTTGTGCCTACCCCGCTTTCGCGGCAAAATCAAATTGTACGTTTGGGGGGCGCAATACGCGCCCCCGCTTCTTTTTATATGTACCACGCCTTCACGGCAAAATGAATTCGTGCATCGTAGGGGACGGCGCCCACGACGTCCCGTCATGCCTCCCTTGTGTAAAGGGAGGTGTCTGTGGCAACGCCACAGACGGAGGGATTGTCATGATCCGTACTCATTTCATCCGTGCTTTTGATTGTACGACGTTCGTGTGGCACACCATGCCCCCTTGCCTAAAGAGGGTGCCACGCGGGGGGATACCTCTCACGTATACCGCCTTTGTGTTGCAAACGCACGCGATACGTGGTACACTGAATCCAAGGCGGTGATAGCATGACTCACACGTTTGCAACCACATTTTTTGAAAAGACCCACTTCCCCAAAGCGGCTGTATTGTTTCTTTCTCCCCTGATTGAGCAACACCTCACGCCGCTTTGTGAACTTTCACGGCAATACCGTGACGCCGCATACGACCATCAAGCCATCGCGCCGTCGGTGGAAGAGTTGGCGGAACGCTTCGGGTACTCACCGTACAGCATGTGGCTGTGCGTAATTTTGCTTGCCTCTGAAGAAGCCATGCCCCGATATCGCAGTGAAGAGCATTTTTGGTGCACCATGCAGGACCTGCGGTACAAAGCGCAGGAATGTTTTGACCTGCACGGTGTGTGGGGCACGTTTGTCCCGTTTTGGTATGCGCGGTTTTTAAAAGGCACCATCGTCCAACTTGGACGCATGCAGTACGATTGTCAACCGTGGTACGGCGGTGAACCCGTCGTGTGCGGGGATCACGTCATCCAACCGGGCGAACCGTGTATCCACCTGCACATCCCGTCCAGCGGTGAACCGTTTGACCGCGCGGCGCGATTGGATTCTTACCGTCAGGCGGTGGCATACTTTGGGAAACCGCTGCTTTGCGTGTGCAATTCGTGGCTGTTTTATCCGCCGTACGAAGCGGTGTTTGCGCCCGCGTCCAACATTGCGGATTTTCGCCGCGAATTTCAGATCGTCAGCGTCAAAAACATGGAATCCTGTACGTTGTGGAACGTGATCGGCCCCACGTATAAACAAGCGCCGACTAACTGGCCCGAGGGGACGTCGTTGCAACGCGCGTTCAAAACGTATGCCCTGCAAAACGGCACGTTCGGCACAGCCATCGGTGCGCTGTATTTTGACGGGGAAACGATCCTCACAAAACAAAACGCATAAATCGTCCGTTTCGCGTCACACTAACCGCATGGAGTGTGATTAGTGTGAAAATGACCCCCAAAAGTTATCAAGCCATGGCAGAAAAACGCATAACCGGTTCGCCTGTTGCCAAAGACTGTACTCTCGCGTTTTTAGCAGGCGGCACGTTGTGCGCCGTAGCGCAAGTGATCATTGATTGGGCAGGCAAGCAGGGCCTTGACGAGCAAAACGCGCGACTGGTCGGCTCGTTATCGCTCATTTTCTTAAGCGTCGCGTTAACCGCTCTGTGTGTGTACGATAACATTGCCAAACACGTGGGCGCAGGCGTTATTGTCCCCATCACGGGTTTTGCCAATTCCATGTCCTCACCCGCCATGGAATTCAAATCCGAGGGCTTTGTCCTCGGCATGGCGGCGAAGATGTTCAACATCGCCGGCCCCGTTATCGTCTACGGCACGGTGGCGAGTGTGATTTATGGGGTTATTTATTGGGTGTTGAGTATTCTATAAAAAGAAAGCGACGGCAGTTGCCGTCGCTTTCCCAATTTATATTAAAACCTCTTTATTTGTTCCGTAAAAGATATCACTTTTATTGCTAATCAACTTAAAAAACTCTTCTAACCGAATCCAATAATCAGGGGGACAATCCAATTCGAAGGAATGGCCCCATATATAAAATATCTGAGGTGTTTTTGCATCAAGATCAATAAATTGTTGTCCCAGGCGCATCAGATTGTCAAATCTTAAATGATAAGCGCTGGGGTTAAACCGATATAGATTATCCTGTGGATCAAAACAGTTGTTGCAGGTAACGGTGCGACAATATTTTACGCCCGTGTTTTCTTTTATGATTTTAGCGGTACGGTCATCGTTATTTACCCCTCCGCAGGGATATGCCATACCGATGACTTCATATCCTACCAACTCGGATAGATTCAAGCGGTCTTGTTCTACTTGGTGTATAATCTCAGCATCGTTTAACTGAGTAAGATTGGGATGTGTCAAGGTGTGTACGGCTACTTCGTGACCGCTATACACCCTTTTTACATCTTCGGGATGAATCTTATAGTGGGAGATTCGCGGTTCTTCACGGGTCGATATACCTGTGCTACCCAACAATTCTGAGTTTAGGTTGAAAGTGCATTTTAGTCCATATTTATTGAGTAACTCGATTAACCTGATATCCTGTGTAACGCCATCATCATAGCTGAATGTAACAGCTTTTAGTTTCTTGTTCATATATACACCATCCTCTATTTCATTATACCATACCAACGAGTTAATGCAAATAATTTTTTGGAATGGTGTGTCCTAACTTGACAGCAGCAGAGGGACTGGTGCTCGGCATGGCGGCAAAGATGTTCAACATCGCCGGCCCGGTTATCGTCTATGGCACGGTCGCCAGCGTGGTGTATGGGGTTATTTACTGGGTAACCACATTGTTTTGATTGTAGGGAATGCATTTATGCATTCCGAGAACGGATAACGAAAACGGCTTGACCGCATCGGTCAAGCCGTTTTTAATATCCGTATTGTGTTAACCGATCCAACGTATCCTTGGCGGCGGTACTCACAAAATTCCAATCGGCGCCGCAGATGAGGATGTCCGGATCTAACTGCGCCCAGAATCGCACGGACGTATCGTCCATGCCGCCCGCGATACCGACCGTCTTACGGTACTGACGGGCAATGCTCATGGCGCGTTTCATCGGTTGAACGGTAACCTCGTCAAAGACGTTCAGGAAATCCCCCGCGGAACCCGACAGGTCGTTCGGACCAAAGATAAATCCGTCCACGTACGGGTTTTGTGCAACCGCTTTCAACTCGTCAATGAGGTGCAGATCCTCGATCTGAATAAACCGACACATCTCCAAACTGCCCTGTTTCACATACTGTGCGGCATCATCAAACCCGTAGCGGATGGCGCGCATGGGTCCAAACCCGCGCGTGCCGTGTGGCGGATACAACGTGGCGCGAATGAGTTCTTCGGCTTCCTCCGCCGAGTGTACCATGGGGAAGAGGATGGCGTCCGGTCTCATCTCCAGAATCTTTTTGGTGGCGGTCAGATCGTGTTGCGGCAACCGCACCATCGAGGCGATCCCTACCGAGCGGGCGGCGTTGAGGTGGCATAAGACGTCCCGGTACGACAGGTAACTGTGCTCGGTATCGATCCACACAAGATCGTACCCTGCGTGTCCCATGATCTCACACAGGCACGGATCGTCAAGGCAGACGAGCGTACCGCTGATCCTTTTTTTATCCGCTAATTTTTTTCGCAACACATTCATGGTCACCACTCCTCATAATAAGAATACCATAACAAAATCACCATTTCTATAGCGATAATGACAAGAGATATTGATATTCTTGCAATTTTGTGTTACGCTTGATACGAAAGGGTGAGGGTATGAAACCGCAGTTTGAATACTATCTGGAATCGGCAGGTATTCATTGTAAATACGCCAAGGGGAAACCGTATATTGAGGGCGGTGAATTTCACGAATACGATGAGATCTTATTGTTTATCGACGGAACGGCACGGTTTTTGTCCAACGGTATCACGCACGACCTGCGTCCGGGTGATATGATGGTCATTCCCAAGGGTCAGTTCCACCAACTGGTGGTGGACAATGCCGAGGAATATACGCGCTGTGTATTGGGATTTATCCGCGACGACGAGATCCGTCCGCTGGCGGAATCCGTGATGACCGAGATCGCGATCATCACGCCCCCCGAACCGCAGATCCCGTCGGCGTTTGCGCGATTATTGGAAGCCATGGAAAGCAAGGCGTCGGATACGGACAAGTTGTTGTTTGCCCGCGCCACGTTGATTGAACTTTTGTTTGAACGCCGCTACGATCAAGACCCCGCGCAGATCCGCGCGGCGGCGTCCACGTCGCCCGTGCAACGCGCCCTCACGTATATTGACACGCATTATGCCGAACCGTTGACGTTGGAATCTATTGCACAAGCCTTGTACATTTCGCCCTCCACGTTATCGCATCGGTTTCGGAAAGAACAAAATATGTCGGTGTACCGCTACCTGTCTAAAAAGCGCTTGTTCGCCGTGCGCCAATGTGTGGCGGGCGGCTACGCTCTGACCGATGCTGCGCGCATGTGCGGTTTCAACGACTACGCAGGCTTTTTCCGCATGTACAAAAAATATTACGGAAATGCCCCGTCGCAATCCCAGATCCACAACAATCCGTTGCCCGCCGATGCCTTTTTGCGCGGCGAGTGAAATTTTGCAAGAATAACAATGTTTTTTGTTACTATGACTATATAAATGGCAATTTCGCTATGGTATCTTTACAATATGGGACAAATTCGCCGATTGAGAGGAGATACACGGATATGCGAAAAATGCTCAAACGTGCTCTGGCACTCACACTGACGGTCGCGATGGTGACCGTTTGTTGTTTATCGGGTTTGATCCTGCCGGCCGCGGCAGGCGATACCGCTGCAAATTTGTTGGAAGGGAAAACCGAGGCATCGTACACGATGGCGGGCGGGGACACACCGCTCGGTATCCGTGCGGACGTATCGCTGAAAGCGAACACCCGTTATGCCGTTCGTGTGACCGTCAAATCCACAGCAAAGGCAACGATATCGTTCCCCGATATCAGTACGGCGACCATTACCGTGTTGGCGACCGCCGAGTGGCGCACCTATCAGGCCATGTTTACCATGTCGTCGAATGCGGCGGAATATGCCATGAAGGTTACGTTTGCGGGTACGGCTGCCACCGATGCGTTGGAGCTCACAAACATCGAATTAATGGAAGCTCCCGCCGACGGCACGTTCAACCTGTTGCCCGCGAGCGACAGTAACACGCAAAGTTCGTTTCTGTCCGAGTGCTTCAAAAAAGGATTGCCGATAGAAGCCGATCCGGATAACCCAAGCAATGCGGTACTGCATTTTACAAGCGATGCGGTGTATGCCGGTTCTTGGGATATGAGCGGCATCGATTTTACCTCCGGCAAGATCCTCAAATTAACCTTCAAACTCAAAGGCGGCGCTTTGCGTATCGACTGCGGTGACAGCCGTCCCGTGTATCTGCCCAACCCCGATGCAACCAGCATCGGCGGGAACGGTAAATATACGTATTATAAAACGGACGAGTGGACGGAATGCAGTTATTACATCAAACCCTCCGCCGCCGATCAAATTCAATATTTTGTGCTCGGCAACCGCAGTTCCGGCGCTGCCACCGAACTGTGGTTGGACGATATCCGTTTGTACGAGGTCACGGAAGCCGCGGGTATTCAGTTGAGCAGTCATCAACTGGTGTTGCCGCCCGACGCGATGGAACAGTTAACGGTACGTACCGTGCCCGGCAACGGATGGTTGACGGACAGTGAAATTGTCTGGAGTTCCGATGACGAAGACGTTGTCAAGGTGGATCAATCGGGTATGGTGATCGCGGTGGGCGAAGACGGCGATACCGCCACCGTGACCGCCACAACGGGTAACGGGTTTACCGATTCCTGCACCGTGACGATCGATGGGGATGCGCAAAGCGGCGAACCCAAAAGCGACAATCTGCTGGACGGCAAAGTGGAACCGTCGTATACCATGCACGGCGGCGATGCGGCGAACGCGCACAATGCGCTTGTGGTGCTGCGTGCGAACACGCGGTACGCGTTGCGCGTGACGGCGCAGGCGGACGCCGCGGCATCCATTGCGTTCCCCGGCGTCGCCTCGGAAACCATTGCCGTTTCCGCCACCGATGAATGGCGGACATATCAAGTGATGTTCACGCCTGCTGCACTCATCTTAAATTTCAAAATGCAGGTGACGTTTGCCACCGCCGATGCGGCACACACCTTACAGTATCAGAATATCGAATTGCTCGAAGCACCCGCCGATGGCACGTTCAACCTGTTGCCCGCGAGCGACAGTAACACGCAAAGTTCGTTTCTGTCCGAGTGCTTC
>JAFSIB010000132.1 GCA_017440005.1 Clostridia bacterium | reverse complement strand
TCTGTGCTTGACTGCCAAACGCTTTTACCGACAACAAATTGCCCAAGACTTCCTGCATAAACGAACGGGTTTTACCGCTGGTCTCCTGACAAAGTTTGTGCAATCTCTTGGAATATTTTCCGTATATGCGGCTGAGAATAGCCACTAAAACACCTACCGCGATAACGCCGACCGTAAACCACGGCGATATGGCAGTGAGTACGATCAAGCCGCCAATTAATCGTGTAAACATGGAAACAGCCGAGGGCAATAATGTTGTCAAGTTGCGCGCAATCAACGTCACATCCGCCGTTAATCGGTTCATCAGTTCACCGGTATGATAATGATACACTGCTGTATAGTCGGCATGCATCAGTGCACGAAATGCCGAACGTTTCATTTCCATTTCCAACCGACACGCGGAACGGACACGGAGATTACTGTTAAGGATGTTCAAAACCACCTGCATAACGATCATAACAATAACCAGTAATGCCGGTCTTGCGATTGCCGGTTGCCGAATACAATCCCACACAGATTCCGGTAACGGTTGCGACAGCAACGTATCCGCCGCATCGATCAGATCTTTCGTCAACAAAGCCAACCAAAGTGACGATGCTGCCGAAATCATATGCGATACGCTGAGCAGAACAACAGCGGGAAGTTGCCGCCGTGACTTAAAAAACAACCATCCGGCTACTCCGCTACTTCTTTTCGGCTTCATGAACGTTTCCTCCGTAATTGTCTGGCAATTTTAAAAAGCAGCGGCCGAACAGGGCGCAACAACATCCAAAGCCAACTGTATGCGCGGTACAAGACATTGCTGCACGACACGACTTTTCCTTTACGTGTAAAACCGACCATGACCGCACAAACATTTTGTTTGGGCAGTCCGATTTCCAGTTCTGTCTGCGCATCGCCAACCAGCGTGAACGTATCCGGTAGTACTCGCACAATGCGGTGCAATACATATTGCCCGTTATCCCGTCTGTATAGCGGTACGTCACCGCGTTTCAAAGAAGAAGGATCACACGGTGCCAACGTGACACTGTCGCGCTTATGGCGAAACAGTGGACTCATACTGCATCCGGTAACCGTAATGGACACCGTCATCCCCTGCTTGAACGAATCTTCGATCAGCGGCATCAGTTCCGCAAAGGATATCTCTTCCGTTATCCGTTTCATACAAGCAAATCGGCATCCTGCAACGATTGTACAAAGACGTCCACGTCTTTGGTAGCCGTTGCAGCATCCACTTCATATTCCGCCGTTAAAGCACCCACAAGTTGTTCCTTGGTGCACTCATCGGCAGTCAGCTTTTCCCACAGAAAGGCACCCGTTTCGTTTAAACGAATCATGCCTTTAAAATCCAACGTTTGCAAACCGACGGCAACCACAACATACGATCCGCCGATCTGACGCAATACAAATCCGTTTTTGAGTTTCATCGTTCTATGTCCTCCTCACCAATTCAAGGTGTTTTTTACCAAGTTGACAGCCTCTTCGCTGATGGTACACTGCAACAAGAAGATCGGCACCGACCGTATCAACCGTTCCGTTGTTTCCAGCACTTTCAGTCCGAGAGCCTCATCGTAATACGGGCGAACCGTTTCGCGGTGGATACGCACCACCGCTTCTTCGATTGACAGCGGTTGAATGTGATTTTCCGGTGCCTGCTCCAAAAAAACAATGGCATGCAACGGTGCTGAAATGTTGGCGTTGGTGTCCGTCTTACCGCTCCAGGGTGTCCCGTATACAACGGGGATGTCACCGTCAAAACGAATAGCGGGCTTATCGTCGTTAATATGTTCCACACACGAACCGTAATACTGTTTCCACAACCCTGTATGCGTGGATTTACCGGTGCCGGACGGTGCCGAAAAGACGATGCCTTTGCCGTTATAACGAATGGATGAGCCGTGCATGACCAAACCGCCCAGATACGCCAACCGATTGGCAAATGCCTCGCCGCTGTACAAGTATTCAAAATCCGTCATGGACAACGTTGGATGGGTGCGGTTTTCATACATCTGATATTGCCACTCGGCATAGTCGGGAGTTGAGCGGCTGCATTGCAACACACGACCCGACTTTTTACCGATGGTATAGCGGCTCAAGCGGCCGTCCTCAGACTGTTTGAGTAAGATTCCGTCACGGCAAAGCAACTCTGTGCCCTCCGCAATCGGCACTTCAGGCAAACGCATCATGGAAATGGAAAGTTCCGGTTTTGCCACCGGTGTTTCATAGTCGCGCAAACGATACGGAAAGAACTCCGGATCGCCGCCTTCCAGCCATATCGGCATACCGGCAATACAAGCCTGGATCATGCTTTCACCTACTTTTCTTGGTTGATAAGATACGAAAGCGCCATTAAGCTATCGCCCAGATGCACGTTTTCCACTAAAACATCTTGGTGGTGCATGGCGATATCGTAATGACTGAAATTCCAAAAAGCTTTCACGCCGCAGGCAACCAACCGTTCAACCAGACGCGGTGCAGCTTCTTTCGGGATACATAAAATCGCGAGTTTGGGAGAATGGTTGGTACAAAACGTTTCCAACGCATCGGTGGATTGCACCGTAATATCGTGGATCGTTTTCCCGATCAAGGTGGGGGCATCGTCGAAAATGCCGTCCAGCCGAACGCCTTTGCCGGCAAAATTCATATGATTTATCAAAGCATGTCCTAAATTGCCCGCGCCCAAAATGATGGCCGGTGTTAATCGGTCCATACCAAGAATATGATACAGTTCCTCGTACAACTGCTCTACCAGATATCCGTAGCCCTGCTGACCGAATTCACCGAAGCAATTTAAATCCTGGCGGATCTGCGAAGCCGTCAAGCCCATACGTTCCGCCAACTCACGCGATGAAATACGAACCACACCGTTCTCCTTCAAATCGTACAAAAAACGGTAATACCGCGGAAGACGCCGCACAACGGACATTGATATTTGTGTGTCTTTGGATGCCATCCTGCATCTCCCCTTACTTGTTTTGCTGACGTGTATAATCCAGCAGGCCGCCGGCGAGCAGCATCTCGATCTGGCGTTCCGAGAAACCGGCGTTGAGCGCGATCTCCTCACCGGTCGTTTCGTTCTTGAGTATCGGCGCTTCACCGCGTTGTAACCGTTCCCGCACGTTCGGCAACGTCAAACGGTCACCGAGCGAAATGCGGTCGTAATCCGCTTCATTCACAAACGTGAGCGGTAAAATGCCGGCGTTGATCAGGTTTGCCACGTGGATACGCGCAAAGGATTTCACGATCACCGCTTTGATACCGAGGTACAGCGGTGCCAACGCCGCGTGCTCACGGGAACTGCCTTGACCGTAGTTGGAACCGCCGATAATAAATCCGCTGCCGTGCTCTTTGCAACGTGCCGGGAACTCGGGATCACACCGCACAAAGCAATGCTCCGAAATAGCCGGAATATTGGAACGAAGCGGCAGAATTTTCGCACCGGCAGGCATGATATGATCGGTGGTGATATTATCCCCCACCTTGAGCAACACATCCGCCGTGATCTCCCCTGCCATCGGTTCCGTTTTCGGGAACGGCTTGATATTCGGACCGCGCACGACCTCAACCGTATCCATGGCAGACTCTTCCACCGGCGGAACGATCATATTATCGTTGATCAGGAACCGTTCCGGCATCTGTGCAACCGGTGCCTCACCCATTGACCGCGGATCGGTAAACACACCCGTTAACGCGGCAACGGCTGCCGTTTCGGGGCTGACAAGATATACTTGTCCGTCCGCCGTGCCCGAACGTCCTTCAAAATTGCGGTTAAACGTACGCAGGGAAACGCCTTTGGAATTCGGCGACTGTCCCATGCCGATACACGGTCCGCACGCACATTCCAAGATCCGCGCACCGGCGGCAATCAGATCCGCCAACGCGCCGTTCTCCGCCAACATGTTATACACCTGCTTGGAACCGGGGGCAATGGACAAGCTAACGTTTGGATGAACGGTTTTTCCTTTGAGAATCGCCGCCACTTTCAGCATATCCATGAGCGACGAGTTGGTGCAGGAACCAATACAGCACTGGTCAACCGCAAGTCCTTCCAATTCCGACACGGGGCGCACAGCATCGGGCGAATGCGGGCAAGCCGCCAACG
>JAFSIB010000131.1 GCA_017440005.1 Clostridia bacterium | reverse complement strand
GTCTGTGCTTGTATAACTACCCGAAACGTGAGAATTTCGGGAAATGTCCAAAAAAGGGGTGGACGGAAGCGGGAAAGATCACCTTCCCGCTCCCGTTTTGTAAAAAACTTAACATTTTTTGACGGGACGGCGGCGGTGTGGTGTTGGTCAGTTTGCAGGTAACGTGCCATATCCATGAAAAAAGCGCCTCACGCGGTAAGCGTGAGGCGCTTTTGTTAGGTTTGGATTTAGTTGCACTCAGGAGTGAGCGGACCGGCGAGTTCTTTGAGGTAGAACAGTTTGCCGGGCAACGTCGGGATATACGAAGAGGTGAAGCTGGTGTTCGGACCATAGTGCAAGGTGATGAGGAAGCTCATGCCCTGCCAACCCATGCCGCGGCCGAGCGTACCGTCGGCACCGCCGATGGCGTAGTCCGCCTGGAACATGAGGCCGGGGCCCATGGTGTTTGCAAAGCACGGTACCAACGTGGTGCGGCTCTTGAAACTGGTGATGGCGTTCTGCTCAATGGTCATAGGAGTCAGTTTCGCGCCGATGCGGTACGGAGCTGCTTTCCACTCCGCTTCGGTTGCATAATCTTCTGCGAAGGTCGGCTCCCAGAAAGCAATGTGGCAAGCACGGCCGATGCCGTAAACGAGCACGAGTTTGGCGCCCTCTGCTTTCAGAGCGGCGATCTTCTCGGGGTAGGTGGGCAGGTTCGCTTTGGTGGCGAAGTTGCGCTGTGCGGGCGGAACGGTGTTTTCGCCCAGCTTATCAAAGAACGCCTGCTTCATGCTGTACTCAAACGAAGCGGAGTTGTCGGACGGCAGGGTGTTACCGTCGATATCCGACCACTCGTCCATGTTGAAGGTGTACACGTGATCGCATTTAACGTTCCATTCTTTGAGGAAGAAAGAAGCCCAGCGGTACATGCCCATCGGGCCGACCGGCAGGATCATGGCGAGTTTCTCGCCGGCTTCACGGGCTTTGCGGATCGTGTTTGCGATCTCATGGCCCATGAAGGTATCAAAGTCGCTCAAAGATTCGCAGGCGATGGGCTGGAAATCATCGTTCCAGAACGCTTCGCGGGCGACACCTTTTTCACAGCATTCGTCAATTTTCTTCATGTCCCAACCCTTGGGATAGTAGTTCTCCATATCGGAGCCTTTTACGGTGCTTAAGAAATCCATGTTTTGTTCCTCCCTTAATTTACCTTGGAATGCACATCCATTATAAAAAGAATCGGTATAAAAGTCAAGCCGTCCGTCGCTTAAAAAACCTATCTTTTTTCTTGTGCTATTGAAAAAAGTGTGATACAATACGATATATATTGCTTTTTACTCGGAGGAGATCCTTATGCAAGAGCGTAAAGAACTGGCGAAAACATATGAACCGCGTGAGGTGGAAGATCGCATTTATGATTTCTGGACCCGCGGCGGTTGGTTCCATGCGGAGCCGAATCCCGAAAAAGAACCGTATACCATTGTGATCCCGCCCCCGAACGTGACGGGTCAGTTGCACATGGGACATGCGTTGGATGAAACGTTGCAGGATATCCTGATTCGTTTTAAGCGGATGCAGGGATACGAGGCATTGTGGCTGCCGGGCACGGACCATGCGTCCATCGCAACCGAGGCAAAAGTTGTGGAAGCCATGCGCAAAGAGGGTCTTACCAAAGAGATGCTCGGCCGTGACGGCTTTTTGGAGCGCGCCTGGGCGTGGAAAAATCAATACGGCAACCGCATTGTCGATCAACTGAAAAAACTCGGTTCCAGTTGTGACTGGGAGCGTGAACGTTTTACCATGGATGAGGGTTGCTCCAATGCCGTCAAGGAAGTGTTTGTGCGGTTGTATGAGCAGGGCCTTATTTATCGCGGTAACCGCATGGTCAACTGGTGCCCGCATTGTAATACGTCGATCTCGGATGCGGAAGTGGAGTACGAGGAAAAAGACGGACATTTTTGGCATTTGTTGTACACGGTGAAAGAAACCGGCGAAAAACTGGAGCTCGCTACCACCCGTCCCGAAACCATGCTGGGCGATACGGCTGTGGCGATCAACGCGGAAGACCCGCGGTATGCGCATTTGCACGGTTGCCACGTGATTTTACCGTTACTCAATAAAGAATTGCCCATCGTGTGTGATGAGCACGCGGATATGACCAAGGGTACCGGTGTTGTGAAGATCACGCCGGCACACGACCCGAACGACTTTGAAGTCGGTAAACGTCACGATCTGCCAATGATCCGTGTGTTTACGTATGACGGGCATCTGACCGGTGCGGCGGATAAAGCGGCGGCGGATGAACTGCGCGCATCAGGTTGTGCGGCAGTGGACGAGCCCGAAGTGCTGGATTGCGGCAAATATGCCGGCATGACGGCGCTGGAAGCGCGCAAAGCCATTTTGGCGGATCTGGAAGCGGGCGGTTATCTGAAAGAAACCGAACCGCGTAAACATGATGTCGGTACGTGTTACCGTTGCCACAACGTGATCGAGCCGATGGTGTCCAAGCAATGGTTCGTGAAGATGGAACCGCTTGCCAAACCCGCTATCGAAGCGGTGGAAAAAGGCGAGATCAAGTTTGTGCCGGAACGCTTTACCAAGAACTATATGAACTGGATGAAAGGCACGCGCGACTGGTGTATTTCGCGTCAGTTGTGGTGGGGTCACCAGATTCCGGCGTGGTACTGTGACGATTGCGGCGAAATGGTCGTGGCAAAAGATGCGCCCGCCGTCTGCCCGAAATGCGGCAGCCATGCGCTCACGCAGGATCCCGATACGCTCGACACCTGGTTTTCCTCTGCCTTGTGGCCGTTCTCGACCCTCGGTTGGCCGGATGAGGACAGCGCGGATCTGAAATATTTCTATCCGACGGATACGTTGGTAACGGGTTACGATATCATCGGTTTCTGGGTCAGCCGTATGATCTTCTCGGGATTG
>JAFSIB010000130.1 GCA_017440005.1 Clostridia bacterium | reverse complement strand
GTAAAAATCGCAGGTCACGTCCAGCGACTTGTCATAATACCCCAGCCGCCGTCCGTAAAAATCGCTCAGCCATTTCTTGTTGCCCGACCATTCGACCCAGCCGAGGATCTTCCCCTGCCGATCCTGAATCTTCTCTCTGGCCATCAAAACACCGCCTTTGTGTCCCAAGTATACACGATTCTTCGGCACAAGTCAAACAGCCTTATACCCGTTCATCCTGCGGCGTTCCCCAAACCAAATAATCGTATTCGATCGGGCTCACACCTCTTCGTTCGGCCAAAAAACGGATACCCTCTTGGAAAATTTCGTATTGCTCTCGGTCGTCAAACGTGATCCGACTCCACGCACCGCGCAATTTACCTTTCCATCCGCGCTCACGCGTGTAGTCCGCCAACCGTTTCGGCAGACCCTCCGCCTTGTCTAATTTCCCAATGAGATGTGCCACCATAACCCCATCCATCGGGCAATGGCAATCATTGAATTTTGCGCGCAAGCTCTCATCCGCATACACGGCAATATACAATTGCTTCGCCGTCATATTCAAAAGCTTTTGCGCATTGCCAAACCGGAATTCTCCTTGAATGTTGTGCTGATGTATGTAACGTTGAAACGCGCGCTCAACCTCCTGCACAGTGCGATAAAAATCCACCGCCCGACCGGCTAACAGATTATCCATATATTCCTGCACGATCACTTTGGCTTCTTTACAATCGCGCAACTGAGACTCGCGCCCCTGAAACGCTTGTTGCCGTGTCGCATCGCCCAATGCGGAACCGTAAGCGAATCCAAAGATTTTGCACTTTAGTTTTTCCACAAACAGCACTCCTTTTATCTTGGATTATGACCATACCCAGTCTACCAAGTACAAGGATATTTTACATACTCCAGAATACACTTTTTCGCCTGACAAAACCTGTGCACATATACTCGGGTCGGAAATATCAACTCTGACCTCGAATTCCCATGTACTGTTGGTTTTTCCGTATATCGCTATATAGTTATACGCTGCATCCTTGGAACCTTTCATGGTCCTTGAATTGTAAGTATAACTATAATATGCATATCCGGTAAATTCACTAATAGTAAACGCAGTTGTGCAATCCATTATCGCACTTTCTAACGCGGCACCATAGAAAGCGTATTGCCCGATAAAGGTTACCGTACTCGGGATAGTAATTTCTTTAAGCGATGTGCAGTTATAAAACGAATATCGTCCAATAGACTGGAGGGAATTTGAAAGCACAACTTCTGTTAATCCAGTACATTCGTAAAATGCTTTGTTCCCTATTGCCGTTACACTGTCAGGCACTATGAGTGTTCTCAGTGACGAAAGACCGCTAAACCCCTCTGCTAACACCTGCGTCACCGCAACACCGTTGTAAATAGCCGGAATATCGATCACAGCTTCATACTTCGCCATACCGCCGGCCATGACACCGTACGTACAGTCTGCCAGTTTGCTGAACACCAATACTTCTTTTTCGTTCGGATCGGCAATCATCTCGCTTAAATCATGCGTTTCGCTGGTGCCATCGGTGTAATAGATGATCCACTCGGTGCCGACCACTTCGGTTTTGAGAATCCCGCGGCCGGTTGCACCGGTTTCGCCTTGGATACCCGGCTCACCTTGGTCGCCCTTATCGCCTTTATCACCTTTTTCGCCCGGCTCACCTTGGTCGCCTTTGTCACCCTTGACAGTACCCAAGGTGACAAATTCATCGGCGTTGGTATATTGGATCATGAGCATGCCGTTTTCGATCTTAGCCGCAGCGACCCCGACGCCGTCCGCACCGTCGGCACCCTTCACGTTGCCGAGATCAACGGTAGCGCCCGACGAGAAGGTCATGGACAGCTCACCCTCGGCGGTCAAGGTCACATTCGTAATGCTGACACCGTCCTCACCGGGATCACCCTTGTCGCCCTTATCGCCTTGCTCGCCCGTTTCACCTTTCACGTTGCCGAGATTGATCACAGTGGTATCCGAAAGGGTAATGACCAACTCATCGTCGATCAGTTGCACCTTGGATACGCCGACACCGTCGTCGCCCTTGGCGCCTTGGTCGCCCTTATCGCCCTTTTCGCCTTGGATACCCTGCTCGCCTTGGTCACCCTTGTCGCCCTTTTCGCCTTGGATACCCTGCTCACCTTGGTCGCCCTTATCGCCTTTTTCACCTTGGATGCCCTGCTCACCTTGGTCGCCCTTATCGCCTTTTTCGCCTTGGATGCCCTGTTCACCTTGGTCACCCTTATCGCCTTTTTCACCTTGGATACCCTGTTCGCCTTGGTCACCCTTGTCGCCTTTTTCGCCTTGGATGCCTTGCTCGCCTTGGTCACCCTTGTCGCCTTTTTCACCTTGAATACCCTGCTCGCCTTGGTCACCCTTATCGCCTTTTTCGCCTTGGATGCCCTGCTCGCCTTGGTCACCCTTGTCGCCTTTTTCGCCTTGGATGCCTTGCTCGCCTTGGTCACCCTTATCGCCCTTGGCGCCAACCACCGGGCCGAGGTTAACTTCGTTGTTATCGGTGTACACGATCATCAGCTCCCCATCGGCATTGATGGTGGTGGATTTCACACCGACACCATCTGCACCGGCGGCACCGGTTTCACCTTGATCGCCTTTGTCGCCTTTTTCACCCACGACTTTGCCGAGGTTATCTTCGCTGCCATCGGTATATTGGATCACCAATTCGCCGTAAGCATTGACCGTGGCGGAATCGATCCCGACACCGTTGTCACCTTTCTCGCCCTTTTCGCCTTGATCGCCTTTTTCACCTTTCTCGCCCCGGATATTACCCAATTCCAAAGCTGTGCCGTTGGTCAACGTAATGCTGAGGTTGCCGTTGGTGACAAGGATACTGCGAATACCGACACCGTCGTCACCTTTCTCGCCCTTTTCGCCTTGGATGCCTTGCTCGCCTTGGTCAACCTTATCGCCTTTTTCGCCTTGGATGCCCTGCTCGCCTTGGTCACCCTTGTCGCCTTTTTCGCCTTGGATGCCTTGCTCGCCTTGGTCACCCTTATCGCCTTTTTCACCTTGGATGCCCTGCTCGCCTTGGTCACCCTTATCGCCTTTTTCGCCTTGGATGCCCTGCTCGCCTTGGTCACCCTTGTCGCCCTTGGCGCCGATAACCACGCCGAGATTTTTCACGGTGCTATCCGACAACGTAATCACCAGTTCGCCACGATTGTTGATAACCGTATCCGCCACGCTGACACCGTTATCCCCTTTGTCGCCCTTTTCGCCTTGGATACCTTGCTCGCCCTGATCGCCTTTTTCACCTTTCGCGCCGATCACGGAGCCGACATTGGCGCGCTGATTATTCGAAAAGATCAGCACCAGCTCACCGTTTGAGTTGATCTCGGCTCCGGTCACACTGATACCGTCGTCACCTTTCTCGCCCTTTTCGCCCTGAATACCTTGCTCGCCTTGGTCACCTTTGTCGCCTTTTTCACCTTGGACACCCTGCGCACCTTGTGCACCGGTTTCGCCTTTGTCGCCCTTGGCGCCGATAACCACACCGAGATTTTTCACGGTGCTATCCGACAACGTAATCACCAGTTCGCCGCGGTTGTTGATAACCGTATCCGCCACGCTGACACCGTTGTCGCCTTTATCACCCTTCTCACCTTGAACGCCCTGCGCACCTTGCTCACCTTGAACACCCTGCGCACCTTGCTCGCCTTTTTCGCCCTGTGCGCCTTGGTCGCCCTTGTCACCTTTGGCACCGATCACCGGGCCGAGATTGGCGATTTGATCGTTGGAATAGGTGATGACCAACTCGCCGTTTGCATTAATGACAGAGGAGGCAATGCCGATACCGTCAGTGCCGTTCATGCCAACCACTTTATCCAAATTCACCGCGTTGCCGTCGGAGAAAACCAGAACCAGTTGACCCTCGGCATTGATATTCGCAGAGGTAATGCCCACACCGTCGATGCCGTCGGCGCCGTCAGCACCTGCCGCAACGCCGACGTTCAGCACCGTGCCGTCGGTCAACGTAATCAGCAATTCGCCCGCTTCGGAAAAAGTAGCGGTTTGGATACCGACACCATCCTTACCCGCCGTCGCTTTGAGCGAAGCGAGCCATTGGGTTTCGGTGCCCGTGTACCCGTTTTCGGCGGCAATCTCATACGCCGACTGACCTTGAAGCGATGCAACCCATTCCTGCACCGACCCTTCGTAACCGTACTGCGCCGCCAACTCATACGCGGACAACCCATTCTCCACAGTGGTGGCGGTCGGTTGGGTCAAGCGCCCGTTCACAAAGCATACAACTCCTACAGCCGTGGAGATCACGAGCGCCGCTACCGCTATGACACTAATAACCGGTTTGAACCATTTACCTGCCATGTCGATTACCTCCTAAATATAAAAAAAGCTCCTTTTTGTTGAACACTATTCAACATATTGTCTGTCATTTTATCATACGATAAAAGAAATGTAAACAGTGTTCAACAAAAATGAGGGATTTTATGTTTAAAATCAAAGCCGCTGACGGCAGTAACAATCTGACGGGCAAGCGCATCGCCGCTTTCCGAAAGGCGAAAAAGCTTTCACAACGAAAGCTCGCCGCGAAAATGCAGCTCTTGGGGTTTGACGTGGATCACTATTTTATCCGTCGGGTCGAAAACGGTGAGAGGTTTGTGACCGACATTGATCTGGTGATCTTTTCCCGCGCGCTGGATGTCCCGATCGCTGACCTGCTGTCAGCGGAGGATGCCGAGCTGTAACTCACATCCTTTTACCGAGTATACGCATCCCCGCCGCAAAAGTCTTATGCTGACAGCATAGTTGCAAAAAGTTGTCGAATATGGTATTGTGTGCTAAAGACATCCATGCAAAGGCGGCGGTAACCATGAAAAAAGACACTTCAAAGATTGTGGAAGAACTGGGCCTGTGTCCCGACTTCACCACGTTTTATAACGAAAACAAAGAGTACATGGTAACCGCGTCGTTGTCTGAGATGCTTGCTGAACTGTTGCAACAAAAAGGGTTACGCAAATCCGCTGTTATCAAAGCGGCGGAATTGTCGGAAGTGTATGCGTATCAGATCTTCTCGGGCTTGCGCGTTCCGGAACGCAAAAAATTGCTCTGCCTGGCAATCGGCATGGAATTGAACCTTGATGAAGTGCAATCCCTGCTCAAATGCGCGGGGTATTCGCCGCTTTACGTCAAGTTGCCGTTTGACAGCATCGTGTTGTACGGCATCTGCCGTCATCTGTCGGTCGTTGCGATCAACGATCTGTTGTTTGAGTACGATTTGGAAACGTTGGGGTGAATCACCGATGAAGCATTGCCCTTTTTGCAAAGCGGAACTGGAAGAAAACGCCCGCTTTTGCCTGTATTGCATGACCCCGCTTGACGAAAAGCAGGTCATTCCCACCCGTATACCGCAATCAAAACGGCGGCTGCTCACAGCATCTGCCGTTTTGTTGTTTGTGTTATGCGCGGTACTTGGTGCGGTCTGCTTCGGCTCAAAGCCGGACCCCACCCTCCCCGCAAACGGCACCACCACGACCACAACGGCCGCTATCACGGAAAGCGGCAACACCACTGTTTCCCACAGCGGCGGTACCGTATCGACAGATAAAACGGGGACTTCGTCCACCGAAAACATCGGTGCAAACACCACGGTCGGTACAAACGGGACGTCCCAAAGCATGGTAGCGAGTCAGTCATCTTCCACCGTGAATTCCCAAAGCGGCAGCGGTAGCAGTCAAAGCAGCAACCGTTCTTCGCAAAGCACCTCTTCTTCGGCAAAACCGTCCGCAGAAGAATCCCGATCCACAACCGCTTCCACGGCGGCGAATACCGATGCCGTATACCGTTACCGCGCCGCTGTGCAAGGGGACGATCATAACGTGTCGTACATACCGCCCGACAACGCGGTGGTTATCACAGGCGTTGCCAAAGCGTCGTCAAACGGCGTGTACAACATCCCCGCCATGATCGACGGCAAAACGGTGGTGGGAATCTTAAACGAGGCCTTTTGGGACGAGTCGATCCGCGATACCGTAAAAGTTGTGATCGTACCCGACACGGTCCGTACCGTGGGAAAAGCGTTTACGGCTTCGTATCATTTAACAGATATTTATCTGCGCGGCAACGTGTATATCGACCGTGATGCGTTCCCGCCCGTTGCGCAGCGAAACGGCACGTTGACCATCCACTCGTCTGCGGACTGCACCAACCGTGATTTTTGGAAATATTCCGCCATTGCCGAAGATTACGGTGCCGTATGGGCGGAATGGGACGGTGTATTATGACACGCGGTGAGTATTGGGAGCACGTGCTGAACACCTACCGATTGGTATCGGTGCTCAGTGATAAAAACGACGGTACGGTATACCGTCTGCGCCATAAAGAAAAAGCGCAGGATATTATCCTGCGCTCATTTGCAAAACCCGTGCCTGCGTATGACGTACTGTGCGGGATCGTCTGTGAGGCGTTACCGCGTGTTTACGATGCCGTCACGCTGGAAGACGGGCAGATGGTATGGGAAGAATGGATCGACGGACTCACCGTCGCCGAAGTGATGGAAACCGGCAAGTACCGTTACCGTGGTGCACGGCGGGTGTTGACCGCTGTATGTCACGCGTTAACGGTCTTGCATGAACGCGGCATCATACACCGTGACGTCAAGCCGGAGAACGTGATGGTGGATAAACACGGACGGGTGGTGCTCATTGATCTCAATGTCTCACGGCAAGTATCTGCGGCATCCCGCGATACCGTAATCATGGGAACGGTCGGATATGCTTCGCCCGAACAACTCGGCCTTGCGCAAAGCGATGCCCGCACCGATGTTTACGCCGTCGGGATCCTGCTGAATGTGATGGTCACGGGAAAGCATCCCGGGGAACAACTCGCCAAAGGGTATGCGGGACGCATTGTTAAAAAATGCACGCAACTCAGTCCCGATGACCGCTACCCCACTGCTGCCGCTCTCTGTCGTGCACTGCACAGCATCTTTCCCGTTTATTAAATGCCCCTGCAAACAAAACCCCACCGTACGGTGGGGTTCTCTTTTTCTCATCCGATGCCGAGTGCGCGGTTGATCTTTGCCACCACATCCCGCAGCGGGCGGTCCAACTCTTTTGTGAGAAGGGTCAACACATCCTGCGCGGCGCGTTCATCCAAAAACGGCGCTGTGATACGGCGGAATTTTTGTTGTATCCACGCCATGTCCACACCGTCGGTCGCCTCACCGTCGGCGGCGTATACCCGACTGACGAGCTGTTTGCCGTTTTTGAGCACCAATTCGACCCACGCCAGACGTTTTTCGGGAAACTCCCGTTCCATCTGCGGGTCTTTCACGAACTGCAACCGTTGCATCATGCGCAACACCCGCTCGTCACCGAGCGCCTCGTTGCACACCTGACGGTATCCGACGTCACCGTGAACGATCGCCGCCGCCACGGGATACGCAATGTTGTATTGCGCCTCATCGGTATCACGCGGCACGATCTTGGATAACCGTGTTGCCGCATCAAACGTATGCACCGTGACCGACTCTATATCCGTATCGGTCACCCCGTTCTCGCGCATCATCTCGATCACCGCGGCGATGGGCTGATGTCCCCAACGGCAGCAGGTATACGGTTTAAAATACAACTGCATGATCTCGTATTGCGAACCGAGTGTGTCGATCAACGGCGCGTACTGCGGCATTTCCAGCAAATGCGTTTTTGCCGTTTCGCCCGCCATGGTATCGAGTGCCGCCAACGCACCGACCATCCCGCCGAACGGTACGCCGTCCTTGTTCATCGACGGCACCTCAACGGCGCGCATCACCGGCACCATCGGCGCGTGAAACTCCGCCATGGAGATCGCCGTGTTCATCTGCTGCGGATCAAACCCGAAAATACGGCCGATCCCGGCGGCAGTTGCCACCGCTCCGTACGCACCGGTACTGTGTAAGAATCCGTAATGGTCCTGTATTGCCAAACCCATCCGCACCGCCACGTCGTACGCGACCACCAACGTCGTCAAATATTCGCGATAAGAAATATCCCGTTCCAGACCCGCCGCCAGTACACCGCCCACAAACGAGGTGCCGGGGTGTCCTTTGATGCGGTTGTGTCCGTCGTCAATATCAAACGAATTGGATGCGTGCGCCAACGCCGTCACCGCGCCCAAAAAGCCGTAACGGTCGGCATCCCCCGGGATAGACAGCGATCCTGCCTGCATGTGTTGCGCCAACCGCTTGCCGTTTTGGAATTGCTCACCGTGTACGCCGAGGATCAACGCCGTCATCAGATCAACCGAACAGACCAACGCGCGCGCCTGCACCTCATCGGGCAGATCTTCCCAATTGGTGTTCAGTACGTAACGTTCCAGTTGACGTTTATATCCCATACGTTCCGTTCCTTTCTATAAAGAACGGCGCAGAGATCTGCGCCGTTCTTCGTGCTGTTTATCGATTGTACACGCCGTCGTTCAAATAGGCAAGCAATTCTTCTTTCGGCATGTTGTCAATGCCCAGATATGCCAGCGTGTAACGGCTTTCCGTAAAGAAACTCTTCTTGTGCATCGCACCCGCCAACACGATCATGGAATCAATGATGGGGGTCGGCACGCCGTACTGCACACCCAGATCGTGATAGATCTTGCACCCGATCGGCACGTCTTCCGTCATGTAACGGTGGTGAATGGTGTTCGGACCGGTGTTGCCCTCGTTGGACGGCTGATCCAGCGGGAACACCACGTTGTCGTTGCCGTTCTCGTCCAGACCCATGTACTCCTGCGTGAGCACACTGCGGCGGGAGAAGAACATCTCGTACTTGTATTCGGGGCAACCCACGCCGATGGCTTTCGCCAGCGCGATCTCCTCGTTATAGAACTGATACTGTACCTCGCAGATGGAGGGGCACAGACCGTGCGAATACATGGAATACGTGGTGCGGTCGTGACCGCAGAAGATCACACCCCAGTTTTCCATGGTGGACACGCCCAGTACCGTGGCAGGCACGTGGATGACGGGGTTAACGTTGGCAAAGTCGACGTCCAGCACCGTGTTCGCGCGGGACGGGCCGTCACCGTTCGTGACGGCATCCATGCACGGCAGATATTTGGACGCTTCCAAAAACGCATCGGTATCCGTCATGGGCAACGCCGCACCGCGCAACGTGATGGCGCGGTATTTCGCACCCACGTGCGGGAACTGGAACTTGCCGATGGTCTCAATACGCGTACCGTACGGTGCACTCGACCAACCGCCGATGATGACCTTTTTATCGCAACCCGCTTCCCGCATCAAACGGCGAAGCAGTAAGCAACCGAAGTTATCCGAGAAAATGTGAATGACCTGACCGTCTTCCAGATGCGGAATGAGTGCGCGGAACGTCGGCTCATGCCCCCACGATCCCATCGCCACAATGATCTGACCCGCACCTTTCACCGCCGCGGCAATATCCGTGGTCACCAGATCAAAAAACGCGCGGCCCGAACGCTCAAAGCAATATTTATTGCGTTGCACGCCGTCCAACAAAATACCCGTCTTGTCCACGTCCTTGAGCGACGTTTTGGCAAACGGCTCGGCATCCCACAACCGCACTTCGCTTCCCGCGAGTTTGCAGTCCGCCGCGCAGGTCTTACCCACGGCGCCGCCGCCCAGCACCGCGATCGGCATACCTTTTAAATGTTCCATATTCATTGTACAATCACTCCTTTACTTTTCGAGTATACTATGGTATCATCCATTTGTAAAACGAATAATCTTGATATATTCAATCATAAAAACCGATGGATGGTGATCACATGGAAACACGGACGTTGCACACGTTTATACGGGTGGCAGAACTGCAAAGTTTCACCAAAGCGGCAAAAGAACTGGATTTTGCGCAATCCACCGTCACGATGCAGATCCGCCAACTGGAAGCGGAACTGGGAGTGCCGTTGTTTGACCGTATCGGCAAACGCATTTCGCTCACGGCGGCGGGGCGCAAATTTCTGTCCCACGCGTATGAGATCACGCACATCGTGCAAAAAGCGGGCGCGCTCGGCACGCAAACGGACGGGGTGTTGCGTATTGGGGTGCTGGGATCACTCTTATTCGGCAAGCTTACTGCGTTGTTGCCGCGTTTTCGCACCGCGTACCCGCAGGTGGATCTGCAAATCAAGATGGGACGCGCCGCCGAACTGTTGGAACAGATCAAACAAAACGAACTGGATATGGTGTACCTCTCTGCCGACCTCAACACCGATCCGGATCTGGTCTGCCTGTATAAACAGCAGGAAGAACTCGTGTTTTTATGCGGTGCCGATCACCCGCTCGCCACGCACCGTTCGGTTTCGCTGTCCGAACTGTTTGAAAACGATTTCATCGTGACCGAGCGCAGCGGTGTGTGTTTCGGGCGGTTGCGCCGTTTGGCGGCAGAGCAAAATAAACTGCTGCGCGATCCGTTGGAGATCGACAGTACCGCCGTCATCGCCACCCTGCTCAAAGCGGGCAAAGATCTGGCATTTTTACCCGCTTATGCCGTGGCGCAACCGTTGTCTGACGGAAGTCTTGTCCGTTTGTCGGTGGACACCCCGCCCGAAACGTATTACCGCCAAGTCCTGTGCCACAAAGACCGTTGGATCTCCCCCATCCTGCAAGCCTTTCTGGAATTGATTTCATAAAAAAAGAGGACGCATACGCGTCCTTTTTTATTTCGATTTGCTTTTACTCTCTACCGCGCCCCAAGCCTCCCTTGTGTAAAGGGAGGTGGCTCGCCGCAGGCGAGACGGAGGGATTGCTCACCGTACTCCATCCACCTCAACGGTAAACACGTCCCCGTAATACCGCTTTTGCACCGTGGAATAGTTGTGCACCGTCACGCGTTTGCCGTCAGCGGAGAAAAACAATGTTGCCACCATACCGGTGGGCATCACCTGATCGTCAATGTCCTGCGGATCGATGAGCAATTCCACCACGCGGTTGCCGTGATTGCCGACCCGCACGGTATGCTCGATGCCGTTTTCCCCCACGTGCCCGCACAACACCATCACAATATTCTCGTGGCAGGCGATCAGTTTATCCCATATCTCGATACCGCCGTTTTTGGCACCGTGGTACGCCATGCCGCCGTCGTTCACATAATCCTCGCCGCGTTTGATGAGTTCTCCCCCGCGGTTTAAGTACCCGTGTGTCACCACGATCACGCGGCGGTCGGGATACTGCGCGCACACCTCACCCGCCCACGCAAGCACCGCGTCTTCGGGACCGAAATCCAATCCCAAAATGAGGTAATCGGTCTGCCCGACGGTAATAAGCCGATACCCGTTGCACACGTCGTCTTCGGCATACAATCCGTCATACTGTTCGCGGATGAGATCCCCCAAATGCTCGTTAAACAACGGGGCGCGGTCGTGATACGGGTTGCCGCGAATGACGGTAAACGGCAATTCCGCCGCTTTCCACCGTGTGAGCGCCGCGCGCACGCGCGCCCACTCCTCGTCTTGACTGCGTTCGGTCACGTCACCCAGCACGATCGCCAGTTTGGTGCAGTCCCGCTCGCGGTTGCGCAGTACGTAATCGTAAATCTCCGCATAGTGTTCCGGATGATACCCGTTGATGACCTGCGGATCACCGATCACCGCCATCGAATACGCAAAATCCGGTCGGTTCGGTTCCTCGATCCAGTTTTGTCCCAATCCTGCCATACACTCGCCCCCATTTGCCCCCAGTATACCACACCCGCCAAACGGGTGCAATAAAAAACCGCGCCAAGGCAAATAACCTTGGCGCGATTTTGCTTATTTCTTATATTTCTTTGCCACCGGGCATGCCTGCAGGCAACGTTCAATGATGATATCAATGAAGAACGGGCTGCGGTAAGCCAGCGTCTGGATCTTGTCTTTCTTCTGGATCACTTCTTCCACCACTTCGGGGGTCAACAGATCCGGCACTTTCAGATCCGGCAGTTTCCAACCGAGTTGATCCGAACCCGCGCCCTCACACATGGCAAGCGAACGCGCCCAGGTACAACGGGTCTCGTCACGGGTCATGACTTCGTACGATTCGCCGTCTTTGACCTCAACGGTTTCCATGGTTTCAAGGAGTGCCTGCATCGGGCAAGCCGAAGCACATTCTTTACAACCCGCGGGGCAGAGATTGCGCTTATCAAGCGAGGTCGGTTCAAATTCCGCATCGGTGAGCACGAACACAAAGCGCATGCGCGGACCGCATTTTTCGTTCATCACAAGACCGCTCTTACCCAGAGAACCCAGTCCTGCCGCCGCCGCAAACGGAGAGTTTGCACGCAGATCAGGCATGTGACGGCCGAATTTATTAATGGTCATTTCGGACGTGGGGGCAAGATCACCCAGCGGGACCGCCTTGTACCCTTTGGCTTCCAACGTATCGCACAGATCACACGCCGCCCAGAAACCCTCTTTTAAGATCTCGTAATGCGCAAACGCATACGCGGCGCCGCATTCGGCTTCCTGATTACACGCCAGTTCGGTGAGCCGTTCCGGAATTTCTTCCGCCAGCACCACCAAGGATTTGGCAAACGGATACGCCTTACGGATGGCATCCATGCCGGGGTACGTGATATCGCTCACACGACCCACCGTGACCATATCCATGTTCTTCATGAACGGCAGGTCTTTGGTGACCGTCTTGCCGATCTCATCATCCCATTCGCGCAGGCGTTCGGTTTCAATGAGATCAAAATCAATATCGGTGATGATACCGCCCAAATACGCGTGTTTGCCGTCTTTTTCCCAACCGGCGTTTTTGGCGGCAGCGCGGGAAATACCCGTCATGAACCAATCCTGGATCGCCTCGTGGCCCAGATCGTCCAGATACCGCGTGATGTCAATGACACCCGCCGACAGACGGTCCACGGTAGCATCGCGCATGTGGCGCCAGTTGCGTTGTTCGAGTTCGCTGATGTTCACGTTGGCTTCGCTCGTGTCACGGCGATGTTGCTCGGCATCCTGCTTGCTTTCAAATTTGTGCACAAAACGGCCGAACACGATGACCGTCTTGAAATAATCGTAGAACTGATCCACGCGGAAACCCTCGTGGAAGTTTTCTTTTTGCGCCTCAAAGTCCGATAACCGTTGCACGGTGATCATATCCGCGCCTGCGCGCAGTGCCAGTTCTTTCACGCGCGCCCACATCTGTGCATTGGTGAGCGGCGAGAGTTCCTTTTTACGGCGCGGGTTTTTGGTGTATTGACGGTCCCACGTGCGTTTTTTCGGGGTCATGCAATGTTTGAACGATGCGCACATATACCCGTAATTCTTCACGTGCGGCACGGTTTCGATCGCTTCGTAGATCTTCTCTTCGTCCATATCGTCAATGGGCGCTAAGTAGTTGGTGTCCAGATGTGCCTGCTCACCGTAAAAACAACGCCAACGGTTGATGTTGGGGTATTTGAACGTTTTCCCCTCGATGGTGAATTCGATGTACTGCGGATCGTTCAACCGATCCTCACCGTAGTTCTGACCGATGCAATGCCGTGCGCAAGCCTTACAGTTATCGCACAGCGGATCACCGTTGTACAACGGATCGGGTTCCAGTTCCGCAGAAGTAATAAACGAGATCACGCGTTCACGCACACCGTATTCGGGTGACATGACCATGCCGTGATAGCCGTATTCACCCAGACCGCACGCCACAAACGCGCTCATGTGACTCCAGGAAGCGGCATGCTCATACGGAATATCTTTATAGTACCGATGGCGCCAGTATGTAGTGCAAGGTTGCGGGATGGTCGGGTAACCCTGCTCTTCCAAGAACTTGCTCAGACGGAAGCAGATCGCGTCCAGTTTCGGGATCATACCGATCTGGAATGCTGCCGGATAGTTGGGGTTGGGTTCACCACACCAGTCCACCGAAGCATCGGGATGATGCACGCCAAGGCACACCACCGATTTGGCTTCCGGCAGATGTGCCTGCGGGGTGAGCATGTGCGGTGCGCCGTCATAACGCGATACGGGGGCAACGCCGATCATATCGGCGCCCATTTCGATCGCCATTTGTTTGATTGTTTCTGTCAGTGTTTTCTTGTCCATCATGGATATCGTCACACTCCTTTATAAATCCCATCATACCGCAACCCCATCCCCCGTACCAGTACAAAAATCGACATAAATAAGGACAAAATCGCTATCTCAACCAAATCACCCAAACATGTGTCCGCTTGTGTGAGAACATTCCCCTCCACCGACGTTTTTTATTTTATCAACGATTCGTTTTTCATAATGGCCGCCCATTTCTTCATGACAGCCTCTGCCGGTTTCCCTTGCACCGTAAATCCACGGTTGCCGGCAGGGTCAGCATGGTAGTGCGGACGGTACTGCGTTTCGTCCCATTTCCACCACAACAATCCCATCCATTCGGGGTTATCGTAGAACGTGCGAAAACTCGCTTCCATAAACCGTGCTTGTTGCTCACCGTCGTAACGACCGAGCGTTTCGATCTCAAACGGTTGCATCACGCATCCGTGCGATGACCGCACCCCGTATTCCGTGAACAGGATCGGCTTGTTGTCAAACCGCTCGCTGATGGAACGGATCCGCGCCTTGCGCGATTCCATATGTTTCATCATATCTTCCACTGTGTAATCGGGTGTTTCGTTGATATCGCATTCTCCGTTAAAATACTTCGGCTCAAACGGAACGGCATGTGGGTAGTAACTGTAGCACAGGAAATCCAGTCCGTCAAACCAATCCAACTCATAATGCTTACGCGATTCACAGGTAAACTCATACGAGAGGGGACCGCCATACCGCGAGCGCGTCTCCTCGATCACCTTGCGCCACCAATCGCTCTTGCCCTCCGTACCGAAATACTCCGCACCAATCATCATGGCATCCATGCCGGTGCGTTCAGCGATGTCCGCAAAATATTTGCTCGACTCCAAGAACGAGTTAAACCAAATGCTCCAATAATCGTTGTTCACTCCCTCAATTTGGCGCATCACGTTCGGAAATTTCACAAACCCCATCCACGCGCCGTCGAGCGACGTCAAGCACGGCTTGAACAGCACCTTAATGCCGTTTTCGTGCAGCCGTTTGGTAATTTCCATGAGTTCCAATTCGCCTGTGGAAAACTCAAAATCCAAAAACACCTTTTGCGAGTAATAATGCTCTTGACAGAAATTGGCGTTCACCGTCACCCAGTTAATGCCCATTTCGCGCATGAGTTCCGGCTGACGCAACACCTCGGGCTGCAAATAATACCCGCGACGCGCCATAAAGCCAAAGTTTGAACCGCAAATGCGCTGTGTGAACAGCGGATGATCCTTGTACGCTTCCGGAATGTTCAGTTTAAATTCCGCCATGCTGACTCCCCCTTTTCACCATCACTCTACCACATCGATCAGTCTCCGTAAACCGATAAAGCGGTAAAAAAGGTGGACAAAACAAAACTTGACTTTCCGCGCGCTCATTTTTATAATAAAGCAGATGGGAGGTGCGTTTATGTTCTGTTTAGACGACAATACCAGCGTGGAGTTGCTCGGTGTATTCAAGTTAAAACGGGGTAGTTATCGGCACAGCAGCACACCGAAACGGTATTATGACGGCATGAGCATGCGCCTGTGCGGTTCTGCCACGTTTCGGCAGGGCAACCGCACGTTGCAGGTACAACCGGGAGATTTGTTATATTGTCCGCAGCACGCACAATACACCCAACAAACCGACGGTGAAACCCTTATCGTGTTACATTTCATCCGTTATTCGGCCCACACGTATACCGATATGCAAAAAATTACACTTGAAAACCGTGCTGAAATTGAGCGGTTGATGGTCACGATGTACGATCTGTGGAGTCAGAAAAAGCCCGGGTACAAGTGTGCGTGCATGGCAAGTCTATATCACTTGCTGTATTTGGTACAGCAAGAACGGCACGAAAGCACGTTGCAATCCGCCAGCCCTCCTGAACGGTTATCGGCCGCAATCGATTACCTGCACAAGCATTATAAACAGGATAAAGTGTCGGTAGCAGAGCTTGCCAAACTGTCTGCCGTGTCGGAAACGTATTTTCGGCAACTGTTTAAGAAGATTTATGGGGTATCCCCCTGCCGTTACGTCACCAAACTGCGGTTGGAGCTCGCGTTCCAGTTGTTGCAAAGTCGGTTGTATACCGTGGCGGAGGTAAGTGAAAAAGCAGGATTCCGCGATGTGAAATATTTTGAACGTGTTTTCAAAAAGCAGTACGGATTCACCCCGGCTTATTGCAAAAGGCAAATTCCCGAATCCGCCACTTTGCGGTAAACATTTCGATTTTTTCTTCAACACCATCATAAACGGGGGCGCAATACGCGCCCCGCAACCTCCACCCTCTGCCGCACACCAAGCCCGCATCCATACAAAAAAGCCATCGACCCGCAAGGATCGATGGCTTTTTCTTCTGTTACAATTATCGTTGTACGCGTGCGCCTTTGCCGCCCACAATACCCTCAACCTCTTTGAGGGATGCCATGGAGGTATCGCCCGGTGTCGTCATGGCGAGCGCGCCGTGCGCCACACCGTAGTTGACCGCCGTCTGCGCATCGCCGTACGTCATTAAACCGTAAATGAGACCGGAAGCGAAACTGTCGCCGCCGCCCACACGGTCCATGATCTCCAGACCCGGCAACTCGATCCCCTTGTGGATCACGCCGTCTGCCCAGCAAATGGCACTCCAGTCGTTGACCGTTGCCGTTTTCACCGTACGCAACGTGGTGGCCACCACTTTGAAGTTCGGATAAGCCGCCGTGACCTTTTCGATCATTTTGAAATATCCGTCCAGATTGAGTTCTTTCAGGTTTTCATCGTTGCCCTCAACTTCAAAACCTAAGCAAGCGGTGAAATCTTCCTCGTTACCGATCATCACGTCGATGTATTTCGCAATCTCGCGGTTGACCTGCTGTGCCTTCTCTTTGCCGCCGATATCTTTCCACAAAGACGGACGATAGTTTAAGTCGTACGATACGATGGTGCCGTATTTTTTCGCCGTTTTCACCGCTTCGATCACCACGTCAGCGGTGGTCTCACTCAGCGCCGCGAAGATACCGCCGGTGTGCAGCCAACGCACGCCCAGCGTGCCGAAGATATACTCCCAATCAATATCACCGGGTTTGAGCGCCGCCGCCGCGGTGTTACCGCGATCCGAAACGCCCACCGCGCCGCGGATACCGTAACCGCGCTCGGTAAAGTTGAGACCGTTGCGCACGTTGCGGCCGATACCGTCATACGGTTTCCATTGAATCAGCGAGGTGTCCACGCCACCCTGCAGAATGAAATCTTCCAGCAGGAAGCCCACTTCGTTTTGCGCAAACGCCGTCACCACACCGGTCTTCATGCCGAAGCAACGACGCAGACCGCGCGCCACGTTGTACTCGCCGCCGCCTTCCCAGGCACGGAACGAACGGGCAGTCTTGATACGGCCCTCACCGGGATCCAGTCGGAGCATAACCTCGCCCAACGAGATCTCATCAAACATACATTCCTCTTTCGGTCTCAATTTCAGATCCATACTCTATCACCTTTCTTTAATTATAATTGAAAATACCGTTTGGCGTTGTTGTAGCAGATATCCTGCACCAAGGCTCCCGCGGCCTTCATGTCAGCCGGGTACTCGCCGTTTTCGATCCAACCGCCGATGAGCTCACACAAAATGCGGCGGAAATACTCGTGGCGCGTGTAACTTAAGAAACTGCGTGAGTCGGTCAGCATCCCCACAAAGTTGCCGAGCAAGCTCAAATTTGCCAGACTGACCATCTGATCGATCATACCCTGCTTGTGATCGTTAAACCACCAGGCAGAACCCTGCTGGATCTTGCCGGGAACTTCCGAACCCTGGAACGCACCCAGAACCGTACCGATGGCGGCGTTGTCCGACCCGTCCAGACTGTACAGAATGGTGCGCGGCAATTCGCCGTCGCGATCCAGCGTGTCGAGGAACTGCGTCAAAGCAGCCACACCGTTGTACGGGCCGACACAGTCAAAGCCGGTATCGGGACCGAGTTTTTCAAACATACGGCTGTTTGTGTTGCGCAAGCAGTTGAAGTGCAACTCCATCGCCCAACCGAGCCGTGCATACTGCCGTGCGCAGAACAACAGCAAATGCGTTTTGAAAGCATCCGCTTCGTCCGCCGTGACCGCTTCACCGGCAAGGGCTTTGTCCATGATCGCCTGCACCTCAGCGTCCGATACAATGCGGCACACCGTGTGATCCAAGCCGTGGTCACTGGCGCGGCAACCGTGTGCATTAAAGAACGCAATGCGCTCAGAAAGCGCGTCTTTAAGTGCCGCCACCGTGTTGAGGGGTTTACCCACAACCGCGGAGAATTTCTCCAAATAATCTTTCCAACCCACTTTATCAATGTTCATGGATTTATCGGGACGGAACGACGGCGATACACGGGTCTTCATGGTGTCATCCGCCGCCAGTTTCTCATGCCATTCCAGCGAATCAATGGGATCGTCGGTGGTGCCGATAAACGCCACGTTGCTTTTTTCAATCAGACCGCGCACACCCATATCCTCACGGGCAAGCGCTTTTTTGGTCAGTTGCCACACGTCTTCGGCGGTGTCACCGTTCAAAATACCCTCGTACCCAAAATAGGTCTTGAGTTCCAAATGGCACCAGTGATACATCGGGTTACCGATCGCACGGGGCAACGACTCGGCGAATTTTTGGAATTTTTCACGGTCGGTCGCATCGCCGGTAATGTACTTTTCGTCCACACCGTTGGAACGCATCACGCGCCATTTGTAATGGTCGCCGCCGAGCCACACCTGCGTGATGTTCTCAAAATGCTTGTCCTCGTACATTTCCTGCGGGCTGACGTGGCAGTGATAGTCCACGATCGGCATATCGGCCGCATACTCATGGAACAACCGCTGCGCCGTTTTGGTGGTCAGCAGGAAGTGTTTGTCCATAAACTTTTTCATACCGTTTTCCTCACCTTTCTCTAACGTTTATAACGTAACCCCGTCTTTAAAAATGGAGATCTCGCGATATCCATGCTTTTCATTGTTGGTTTCCTCACCCGACGCCACGCGCAACACGTAAGCGAGCAACGCATCGGTAAGATCGTCCATGCTCATCCCGTCCAACAGCGGCGATGCGTCAAAATCGATCCAGTTTTTCTTGTTGACCGCCAAGGCGTGATTGGTCGCGATCTTCACGGTAGGCACCGCGCCGCCAAGCGGCGTGCCGCGGCCCGTGGTGAACAACACCATGTGTACGCCCGCCGCCATCAGGTTGGTCACCGCCACAATATCGTTACCGGGGCCGTTGAGCAACGACAACCCGTTTTTCGTCAACCGATCGCCGTAATTCAACACGTCCACCACGGGACTCAGACCGCCCTTTTGCACACAACCGAGCGATTTTTCTTCCAACGTGGTGATACCGCCCGCTTTGTTACCGGGAGAGGGATTCTCGTAGATCACTTGATTATGCCGCGCATAATACTCTTTGAAATCGTTGATGAGCGATACCGTTTTATCAAATACCGCTTCGTTTTCACAACGTTCCATCAGCAGATGCTCCGCGCCGAACATTTCCGGCACTTCGGTGAGCACACAACTGCCGCCGTGTGCGATCACACGGTCGGACAAACTGCCCACCAAGGGGTTGGCGGTAATACCGCTGAATCCGTCACTGCCGCCGCATTTTAACCCAATGCGCAAGCGAGAGATCGGCACCGCCTGCGGCTTAAACGTTGCCGCATAGGCTTTGAGTTCTTCGATCAGCGCGACACCCGCCGCAATCTCGTCCTCGTGTTCCTGGCAATTGAGGAACTTCACCCGACGTTCGTCGTATTCACCGAGCACCTCTTTAAAAGCGGCGATATTGTTGTTTTCACAACCGAGCCCCAACACCAGCACACCCGCCGCATTGGGATGGTTGACCATGCCTTTTAAGATCAGTTGCGTGGTGGTCTGATCATCGCCCAACTGCGAGCAACCGAACGGATGTACAAAATATTGCGCACCGGTCAACTCCGCCAGTTTTTGCGCGATCTTGTTCACACAACCAACCGTGTTGACGATCCAGATCTCATTGCGGATACCAACGTCCCCGTTTTCCCGCACGTACCCTTGGAACGTCAGATCGGAAGCCTGCTTTTGAATACCGTAATCTTTGTACCGATACGTGTAGGTAAGCGTGCCGGACAAGTTGGTCTTCACGTTGTGCGTATGTACGTGATCGCCTTTTTGGATATCCTCGGTCGCGTGACCGATCGGC
>JAFSIB010000129.1 GCA_017440005.1 Clostridia bacterium | reverse complement strand
CTGTGTTTGTGGTATACTACGAGTATACCACATTTTTATTTGAGTGCAATCTTTTTAAAAGGGGAAGCCGCTATGTCAGTCTTTGAAACCATTTACGAGGTCGTTCGGGAGATTCCGCGCGGCAAAGTTGCCACGTACGGGCAGGTTGCCTTGCTGGCGGGTAATCCGCGGTGGGCACGCGTGGTGGGATATGCGTTGCACGTCAATCCCGAACCGTTTGTGATCCCGTGCCACCGTGTTGTTAACCGCAAAGGGGAAGTTGCCAACAGTTTTGCCTTTGGCGGCGGTGCGATCCAACGGGAACTGTTGGAGCAGGAAGGTGTTACGTTTGAAGAAGACGGACACGTGGATCTTGCAAAATACGGGTGGTGGCCCGATCTAACCGCGCGATAACTATCGCGCGGTTGCTTTTTGTCGCAAAGATTTAGGCGTCTGTCCGGTGACTGCGCGAAACACCCGCCGAAAATACGCAGGGGAGGAGAATCCCAAAAACCGACTGATCTCCTCTACCGAAAGCGCGGTTTCCGAAAGCAGTTCCAGCGCGTGCTGTACCGAAACGTTTTGCTTATATTCAACGGGGGTACAGTTGGTGACTTGCTTAAAAACAGTAAAAAACCGTGATTCACTGAATCCGCATAAAGCGGCAAGTTGCGCCACGCTTATTTTCTCAGTATAGTGTTGCTCCAGATACGCGATCGCGGGAAGCACCGTCTTTTCTGCCAGTTTACGTTCGCTGCTCACAAGCATCGGGTACAGTTCTTCCAACAGACGGTACAATTCTCCCACCACACCGAATGATACGTCCTCGCGCGAGTTGTGGTACAACGTGTCAAACCGCTGTCGGAGCGCAGGGGCGGATACGGTTTGAAACGCATATTCCTGCATCGCGTACGGGTCGGTGAACTCAAACGACAGAGAATAAAACACAATATGGGGATTTCCGTGCCAAATGGAATAATAGGTGGTTCCTTTGGCAATGTAGATGAGATCGCCCGGTTTAGCGGTGTACACACGTCCCTTGTACAGAAATTCTGCTTGCCCTTGCAGTACAAATCCCAGGCAAACGTTCGGGAATTGTTGCAGGTCACCGGCGGAATGATAGCGGTCGAATGTATATTGTGCCATCTGAAACGAACGGATAAACGGTCCCATAATGCACCTCACAGTAGAATAGTACCCTTTTTCAGTAGTATAGCAGATTGAAAAGCCGTTGTCAAAGGAGTATACTATCGGTGAGGTGATAATGATGAACACCAAGCAAATTGTCTTTACCGCCATTGGTAAAGCGGAATTATTGGATATGGACTGCCCCGCACCAAAAACGGATGAAGTGACAGTCAGGATGGCGTATACCGCTATCAGTTCGGGCACGGAACGCGCCAATATTTCGGGCGACATCAACGTAGATGCTTCCAGTGCTCCCACCGACACCAAGCCGCATTTCCCGCGTATGCTCGGGTATAGCGGTTCCGGTATCATCCACGCTGTGGGTAAAAACGTGAAGCACCTAAAAAAAGGGGATCGCGTGGTGGTCACGGCATGTTATCACAAAGGATATTGCAACGTGCCGGCAACCAAAGTGTTCCCGATCGAATCCGAAACCGTTTCACTGGAACAGGCTGCTTTTTCGTATATCGCCAGTTTCTCCACTGCCGCCATTCGCAAAACGCGTTTGGAAATGGGCGAGTCTTGCGTCGTGATGGGGCTCGGCATCCTCGGTTTGTTCGCCGTCAAATTCGCCCGCGCCGCAGGCGCGTTCCCCGTGATTGCGGTGGATCCCGTCGAGTCCCGCCGCGAATTTGCTCTCAAAGTCGGTGCAGATTATGCGTTGGATCCCAACGATCCGCAGTTTGTGGATACCGTTAAATCGCTCACCAACGGCGGTGCCAACACCGCCATTGAAGTCAGCGGTTTCGGCAAAGCATTGGATCAGGTACTGGATTGCATGGCGCGGCTCGGCAGAGTAGCATTGCTCGGTTGTACCCGTGATGCCAATTTCACCATCGATTATTACCGCAAAGTGCATTATCCGGGTATCACGCTGGTCGGTGCACACACAGGTGCCCGTCCGGGAGAGTCCCGCCCGGGGTATTGGACTTCCCAAGACGATATTTATACCATTCTTCACTTGTTGCAGGGTAACCGTGTTTCGTTTGCCGATATGGTGTGTGAAATTCACTCCCCGTACAATGCGCAGACGGTCTATACCCGCTTGATGAACGACCGTCAATTCCCCGTGGGTGTTCTGTTTGATTGGGGGCAGGTCAATGGATAAGATCCGCATCGGGCATATCGGCACGTTGCACGATCACAGTGCGGGTGTGTTGCCGTGTGTGCGCAAGTTTCCCGAATTGTTTGAGGTGGTCGGTCTGGTACCGGAATCTGCCGAACGGTATGAGCAGATCAAGGATATGGATGCGTACAAAGGCATTCCCGTTATGACGGAGGAAGAGCTGTTTGCCGCCGGTATCGATGCCGCGTTGATAGAAGGGCATGAACTGGACTTGGTGAATGCCGCCCGCCGTTGTGTGGATCGGGGAATCCACGTGCATATTGATAAACCGGCAGGTGCCGACCTGCAGGCGTTTACCGATCTGTTGCGTGTTGCTGAAGAAAAGCAAGTGATCGTGCACATGGGGTACATGTACCGTTACAACCCCTCGATCCAAGAAGCCTTGCGTCGCAAAAACGCAGGGCTGTTGGGTGAGATCTATGAAGTGGACGCCATCATGAACACCGAACATCCCGCCGATAAACGGCAGTGGTTGGAACAGTTCCCCGGCGGGATCATGTTTTTTCTCGGTTGCCACATGATCGACTTGATTTATTTGTTCCAGGGCAAGCCCAACCGCGTGATCCCGTTTCATAAATGCACGGGGTTTGACGGCGTGACCGCCATCGATCACGCGTGTGCGATCTTGGAATACGATCACGGTGTGTCCATTGCCCGTGCCACCTCTACGGAGGTCAACGGTTACGGCAGACGCCAACTGGTCATCTGCGGCAGTAAAGCCACGTATGAGATCGAACCGCTTGAAACCCCCACCAAAACGTATTATACGGATAACGAACACAGCTTCGCATACGGTGACCGCCGTACCGAACTGAATTTTACGTTTAAAGACCGTTACGATGAGATGATGTTACACTTTGCCCGCTGTGTACGCGGCGAACAGGAAAACGAATTTGCGTATGAATATGAACGCGAAATGCACGCCATCCTCATGCAGGCGTGCGGATTGTGAGGAGGAAAACGGACATGAAAGCCATTTTAATTAACGAGGACAAAAGTTTATCCTGGAAAGACGTGCCGGACCCGATCATGAAATCGGAAGAGGTACTGGTAAAAATCGAGTGTGCGGCGCTCAACCGCGCCGACCTGATGCAACGGGAAGGCAATTACCCGCCGCCTCCCGGTTGCCCCGAATGGATGGGGTTGGAGATCTCCGGTGAGATCGTTGCCATCGGTGACGAAGCCCGTGAGAAATCCAACTGGAAACTCGGCGATAAAGTGTGCGCGTTGCTTGGCGGCGGCGGGTATGCCGAATACGTTACCGTCAAGTACGATATGTTGATGCCGGTACCGGAAAACTGTTCCATGGTGGAAGCCGCCGCCCTGCCGGAAGCCTTTGCAACGGCGTACCTTAACCTGTTCATCGAGGGGAAGATCCAACCCGGTAACACCCTGCTCATGAACGCCGGTGCGAGCGGCCTTGCCAGTGTGATCATCCCCATGGCAAAAGCCTTTGGTATTCGTGTCATTACCACGGTGCTGTCGGATGAGATCGCCGCTTCGATCCGTCATCTCAACGCCGACGTTGTGGTGAACACCAACAAAGAAAACATTGCCGACGTTCTCAAGCAACAACTTGAAGAAGGACATCCCGTGGACGTCGCGATCGACTGCTTGGGCGGCGATATCATGGGTAAATGCCTGCATTATATGAGCCATGGCGGCCGTTGGATCATGAT
>JAFSIB010000128.1 GCA_017440005.1 Clostridia bacterium | reverse complement strand
CAGAGAGAAGATTCAGGATCGGCAGGGGAAGATCCTCGGCTGGGTCGAATGGTCGGGCAACAAGAAATGGCTGAGCGATTTTTACGGACGGCGGCGGGGGTATTATGACAAGTCGCTGGACGTGACCTGCGATTTTTACGGACGGCAGGTGGGCAAAGGCGATATGGTAATGACCCTGTTGCGATAATGAGAAAAAACAGCGCCGATCTCAACCGAGATCGGCGCTGTTTTGTTGGTTCCCTCTATCTTGCCTGCGCCGTGCCGCCGTTCTTTACACACGGGTGATTTTGGGTGGCTCTGCAGGGGGTTGGGGCGGGTGATCAGGTGGTTTCGATTTTGATGAGGTTGGTGTTGCCGGAGGTGCCGCTGGTATCGCCGCCGGTGATGACAATCTTATCGCCCTCTTGCAGGTTCAGTTCTTTGACGGCGATCTTTTTGGCGGTGTAAAACAGCACATCGGTGGACGTAAACTGTTCGCACATGGCGGGGATCACGCCCCACGACAGCGCCAGCCGCCGCCACGTGCGTTCATTGGTGGTGAGACCGATGATCGGCACGGGGGAGCGGAACCGCGATACCATACGGGCGGTCATGCCCGACAACGAGCACGCCACGATCGCTTTGGCGTCCAGATCGATCGCCATGCCGCAGGTGGAATGGGAGATCGCGTCCACGGCGTTGCGGATCTTGAATCTGGCATCGTGAAACCGTTTGTTGTAATGAATGTCGTTTTCGGTGGTCTTGGCGATCTTCGCCATGGCTTTGACCGCTTCCACGGGATAGCGGCCCGCGGCGGTTTCGCCCGATAACATGATGGCGCTGGTTCCGTCATACACCGCGTTGGCAACGTCGGAAATTTCCGCACGCGTGGGACGCGGGTTGGTGGTCATGGATTCCAACATTTCGGTGGCGGTGATGACGCGTTTGCCGAGCAGGCGGCATTTGGTGATGAGTTTCTTTTGGATGGAGGGGAGCGTTTCAAACGGGATCTCCACACCCATGTCGCCGCGCGCGATCATGATACCGTCACACGCTTCGCAGATCTCTTCAATGTTATCAAACCCCGCCTGATTTTCAATCTTGGCGATCAGTTCAATATCGGTGACCCCGAGCGTTTTTAAATATTCGTGCACGTCCAGCAGATCCTGCTTGTTGGACACAAACGAGCAGGCAATGTAATCCACGCCGTTTTGAATACCGAACGCGATATCCTGCTTGTCCTGCTCGGACAGATACGGTTGGTGCATGACCTTACCGGGGAAACTCATGCTCTTGCGATCCGACAGCACGCCGCCGTGGATCACGGTACAGTCGATGTTTACGGAATCGATGCGCACCACTTCAAAGGTTAACAGACCGTTGTTGAGCAAGATCGTATCGCCGACCGACAGTTCATCCGGCAGGTTCTGATAACTGACCGATACGCGGTGTTCATCCCCCTGCACGTCGTCGGTGGTAAAGGTGAAACGGTCGCCGTCGTTTAGTGTAATGCTGCCGTTTGCAAAGGTCTTGATGCGGTATTCCGGTCCCTTGGTGTCCAAGAGGATCGCAATCGGCAGATTCAGTTCGGCGCGCACCTGCTTGACGAGATCGATCCGTTTTTGATGATCCGCGTGCGTGTTGTGTGAAAAATTCAAGCGCGCGACGTTCATGCCGGCGTGGCACAGTTCGGTGATGACCTCGTGCGTTTCGCTCGCCGGCCCCAGTGTACAGACAATTTTTGTTTTCCGCATATTCCTGTCCCTCAATTCCGTTTTTAAAAAAGAAAACGTCAACAGTTTATCACAAAACGATTGTCGTTTTAAGGGAAGATCAGTCGATTTTTTTATCACAATCGGTGCGGCGGTGGCGCAGTAGGGGACGGCGCCTTCGACGTCCCGTTAATGAAGAGAGAAGAGAGAAAAAATCCCCCCCTTTACACAAGGGAGGCTCCCGGCGGAAAAATTCGAGGCAATCCGAGCGGGAAAATGCGGTGAAAACCATTGCTAGTTCGACTCTCTTATGGTATAATGAAAGAACCGATAGGAGGGAACGTATATGAAAAAAGTCAGTCGTATTGTATGGGGAGTCGTCCTTGTTGCGGTGGGTGCGGTATTGGCACTGAACGCATTGGGGATCGCGGACATTGATCTGTTTTTTGACGGATGGTGGTCGCTGTTCCTGATCATTCCCTGTGCAGTCGGATTGTTCACCGAGCGGGACAAAACAGGCAACCTGATCGGGTTGCTGATCGGCGTGTTTTTGCTGTTGTGTGCGCAGGATATTCTGAGTTTTTCCATGCTGTGGAAGATCGTTGTTCCGGCGGTCATCATTCTGGTGGGGCTCAAACTGATCTTCGGCGGTATGTTCGGCGGAAAAACGGCAACGATCATCAAGCAGTTGCAGGCGGAGAACCCGACCGTGCAACCAAACGGATTTGCCGCTTTTTCGGGGCAGAATATGAATTTTGACGGTGAAGTTTTCACGGGTGCCGAGATCAACGCCATCTTCGGCGGCGTGAAATGTGACGTGCGCGGTGCTATCCTGGAGAAAGATTGCGTCATCAATGCGTCTGCTATCTTCGGCGGTGTGGACATTCTGGTACCGGACACGGTGAACGTTGTCGTACAGTCGACATCGATTTTCGGTGGGGTATCGGATAAAAAGCGCGCTCCCAAGCGGGAGGGCATCCCCACGGTTTACATCAACGCGACATGCCTGTTCGGAGGGGTGGACATTAAATGACAACCCTGCAAAAAGTTATTAAGTATGCCGCTGTGGCGTTTGCGATCTTCTTGATCGTGAGTATCGTCGGCGGGATATTCAGCGCGGCATCGGTGTTTGCGTTCTTCGATGAGACCGCGCCGCTTTTGGAATTGAAGACTTATCCGGTCAACGGGACGGTGCAAAGCATCGTGATCGAACTGGGTGCCGCCGATCTGACGATACAGAGCGGTACGGATTTTTCAGTGCAAAGTAATCACCCGCATCTGAGCGTGACGGAAACGGTGGATCGGCTGATCGTAAAAGAGAAACGGTCAACGTTCGGGACACATACGCGGGGCGCACGGGTGATCGTGACCGTGCCGAGCGAAACGCTGTTTGAACATGCCGCGATCACCACCGGTGCAGGTCGCGTGACGGCGGATACTCTGGCAGCCGACACCGTGCGGTTGGAACTCGGCGCGGGAGAAGTGAAGATCGACACATTGTGCGCGATCGCGGGAGCGGATATCGACGGCGGCGCGGGTAAGTTCACGGTCGGCGGCGGTGAGATAGCAGACCTTGACCTGGATATGGGGGTCGGTGAAGTGAATCTTACGGCGGCCCTGACAGGACACAGCGAGCTGGATCAAGGAATCGGCGCGGCACATATCACGTTGCTGGGTGATAAAGATGCGTATCGCATCGAACTGGACAAAGGTGTTGGCAAAGCGACCGTGGACGGCGAAGAACGTCAGTCGGGTGTATTCGGCGGCGGTGCGCAGGACGTTGAGATCAGCGGCGGGGTCGGCGAGATCACCGTTGAGTTTGGTGCGGCGGTGGCGCAGTAGGGGACGGTTTTAACCGTTCCGTAAGGGAAATCCCCCACCGTCCTACGGACGGAGCCCCCTTTAGGCAAGGGAGCCTTGGTGCGTACCATCTGATTTTGCCGTGCAGGCGGGGCAGAAAGTGTACGTTACGGGGCGAGTCTTTCGCCCCCTGCCATACAAACGTGGCAAAGACAAATCGAAATAAAAAACGGGGTGGTGTATTGCCACCCCGTTTTTTGTACTATCCGATTTTGCCGTGCAGGCGAGGCACTCGCCTAAAGTTACGGGGTGCCGTATTGGCACCCCTAACAATAAATACGTGGTAAAGACAAATCGAAATAAATTAACGTAAGCCGTAGTGTTCGAGGACGTAATCCATGTCCTTGTCACCGCGTCCCGACAGATTGATGAGCACCGACCCTTTACCGAGCTGTTTGGCGAGTTTCATACCGTACGCCACGGCGTGTGCCGATTCGATGGCGGGGATGATACCCTCCATGCGGGAGAGTTTAAAGAACGCATCCAGCGTTTCTTCGTCGTCCACCACATCGTACTTGACTCTGCCGAGATCGCGCAAGAACGCGTGCTCGGGACCGGACGACGGATAATCCAGGCCGCTGGCCACCGAATACACGGGCGCAGGCTCACCGTTTTCATCTTTGAGCATGATGCTGTTGAACCCGTGCATGATACCCTCGGTTCCGTATTTGAGCGACGCGGCATGATCACCGAGTTTCGGACCTTTGCCGAGCGGTTCCACGCCGTACAGATCCACGGGATCGTTTAAGAATCCTGCGAACATACCCGCGGCATTGGATCCGCCGCCGACACACGCGACCACCGCATCCGGTAACTCGCCCGTCATGCTGACAAACTGCTCGCGCGCTTCGATACCCACAACGCTCTGAAAATCGCGCACCATCATGGGGAACGGGTGAGGACCTAATACCGAACCAATGCAGTAAATGGCATCTTTGTATTCGGTAGCATACGCTTCAAATGCGGCATCCACCGCTTCTTTTAAGGTGGCAAGACCGTGGGTGACTTCCACCACGTTGGCACCTAAAATCTTCATGCGCGCCACGTTGGGGGCTTGCTTTTTGATGTCCACCGATCCCATGTAAATATCGCATTCCAAACCGAAATACGCGGCGGCGGTGGCCAACGCCACACCGTGCTGACCGGCACCCGTTTCCGCAATGACTTTTTTCTTGCCCATGTACTTCGCGAGCAACGCTTCGCCCATGCAATGGTTGAGCTTGTGCGCGCCCGAATGGTTCAGGTCTTCACGCTTGACGTACAGTTGCACGTTGCCTAAACTTGCCGACAGGCGGTCCAGATGCGAAATGGGGGTGGGACGTCCCTGGAAATCGCGGCGGATCCCGCGCAGTTCATTGATGAATTTGGTGGATTTGCAGATGGTGAAATACGCTTCGGTGATCTCCGCCATCGCTTGTTTTAAATCTTCCGCGATATACGCACCGCCGTATTTCCCGAAAAAGCCGTTTTCATCGGGATAGTGCTTAAAATACGTTTCAAAATCAACGCCGTTCAGTTTCATAATTGGTTCCTCCGTTATCATAAAATTTTGCTTTTTTGGAACATGTGCAACAGCGCGGTACCAAGCAGGATACCCGCCGCGCCTTGTACCGCATTTGCGGGAATGTTGACAAGCGAGGGGACAAAGCCGTACAGCAACCCCTCAAACACAAAGTAGCCGCCCACCATCAACAGTTCGGCGGCGGTGCCGCTGAGCAACGCTGACGGGGTGATGCCAAGTGTTTTGCGGCACCATCGAAACCCGCTGTGGGCAATGAGTGCCATACAACCTTTAATCACAAACGTGGCAGGTGCATAGAGCACGTAACCCGAGAATATATCCGCCAGTGCCGAGCCGATACCCGCGGCGAGAAAGCCGTACACGGGGGATAGTACCCATCCGGCGAGCAATACAACGCAATCACCGAGATTGAGATATCCTTTGAGTGGCGACGGGATCTTGATGAGCATGGTTGCCACACACGTGAGTGAGGCGATGAGCGCCGCCGTTACGACACGGCGGGTGGTATTGACGGGTTGGTTCATACAGACGTTCCTTTCTCAAAGGGGACGGGCAACCGATTGCCGCCCCTACAACGTACGGCATCATTTTGCCGTGAAGGCGAGGTCGGGAGTGGAAGATGCGGGGTAAAAACCGATCGAAATAAAAAATCCTTGGCAGAAACATCTGCCAAGGACGAATAAACAACTTATCCGCGGTACCACCTTGATTCACGGTTTTGCCGTGCACTTTGCGGGATACGATCATATCCCCGACAACTGACGCATGTCTTGGCGTTGCAGAATACTCTGTGAATACTCACATTTGACTGCACCCTCAGCGGCCCATTTATACGTTGTGTTTCTTGCCCGACTCCCAGCACCACGGGCTCTCTGTGAAGGCATCAACGCCGTTACTTCCGCTTCAACGGTTTTTTATGAAATTACCGTCAGTATAGCACCGCCGCCTTGGTTTGTCAAGCATTTGCAAGAAAAACTTGCATCCCCTGCAAGGCGGTGGTACAATGAAACACAGAATGGAGTGGTGAGGATATGAAGATCATCGACTTATTGCAAAGCGGCACGGCATCGCTATCGTTTGAGGTGTTTCCGCCCAAGACCGAAACAGCGTTTGACAGCGTGCGCCGCGCCACCGAGGAGATCGCCACACTTCATCCGTCGTTCATGAGCGTGACGTACGGTGCGGGCGGCGGTACGAGTCGGTATACGCTGGACATTGCCAAAAACATCAAAGAACAGTACGGCGTACCAACGCTTGCACACCTGACCTGCGTATCCTCCACCCGTGAAACGGTGACACAAAAGATCGCGGATATCCGTGCGGCGGGTATTCAGAACGTGATGGCATTGCGCGGGGATATCCCCGAATCCATGATAAACGATGACCGCAATACGTGGGATTACCGTTACGCGGTGGATCTGGTGCGCGAACTCAAAGCCGCGGATCCCGCCCTGTGCATCGGCGGCGCGTGCTATCCCGAGATCCACCCCGAAAGTGCTGATCAGAAAGAAGATATCCGCCGCTTAAAAGAAAAGGTGGACGCGGGTTGCGATTTTTTAACCACGCAGATGGTGTTTGACAACAATCTGTTGTATAACTTCTTATATAAAATACGCGAAGCGGGGATCACCGTGCCGATCATCCCCGGTATCATGCCCATCACCAACGGCAACCAGGTGGAACGCGCCGTCAAACTGTCGGGGTCGTTCATGCCGCAACGGTTCAAAAGTCTGGTGGACAAGTTCGGCACCGACCCCGCTGCTATGAAACAAGCGGGCATTGCGTATGCCACCGATCAGATCATTGATTTATACGCAAACGGCATTACGAATGTGCACGTGTATTCCATGAACAAACCCGACGTCGCGCGGCAGATTCAAGCGAATTTGTCGGATATTTTGGGCAAATGAGCCGCGTACTGACCGTCACATTGCCGCCCGTGTGCGAGCGCGAAGTGTTGCGCTATGCCGGATGCCGCACAGCGGATGATGCCGTGTGCGGTTTGATGAACGAGTGTATGGCAGAGTTACTGCCCGCGCTTTCTTACACGGCGTGTTACGAAGAGATTGACCCCGCACCGTATACGGCGCAATCGGCATCGCTTGCACGGTATTTAGACAGGTGCGAGCGGGTGTATCTGCTCGCCGCCACGGTGGGGATCGGCGCGGATCGGCTGATCCAAAAATACGGGCGGTTATCCCCGTCCAAAGCCGTGATGATGCAGGCGATCGCCACCGAACGGGTGGAAGCCGTATGTGACGCGTTTGCCGCGCACTTACAGGCGGAAACGGGTCTGTATTGCCGCGGGCGTTTCAGCGCGGGATACGGGGACGCGCCGCTTTACTGGCAAGCGGAGATCGTTGAACGGTTGGAAGCGACAAAACGCATCGGCGTTGCGGTCAATGACAGTTTGTTGTTATCGCCTGCAAAATCGGTGACGGCGTTTGCGGGATTTGACAAACAGAAGACGGTGTGTGCGGATAAATGCCGCGCCTGCGATAAACAAGATTGTGCATTCCGAGGTGCGCTATGATGTTTCGAGAATTTCTAAAACAGAATATTGTACGGTTGGACGGCGGCATGGGAACGCTGTTACAAGCGCAAGGTTTACAACCCGGTGAACTGCCCGAGCGGTGGAACATCACCCATCCCGAGGTGATCACCGCCATTCACCGCGCGTATTTTGAGGCGGGGAGTCACGTTGTGAGCACCAACACGTTCGGCGCGAACGCGCTCAAATTTGAGGACAGCGAACTGGACGCAGTCGTTTCTGCCGCGTTTAGAAACGCCAAAGCCGCCAAAACGGGGGAGGATCAGTTTATTGCGTTGGACATCGGTCCTTCGGGCAAACTGTTAAAACCGTTTGGCGATCTGGATTTTGAGGACGCGGTGGCGTTGTTTGCCAAAACCGTGAAATTGGGCGTCAAATACGGCGCGGATCTCATTTTCATTGAAACCATGAACGACAGTTACGAAACCAAAGCGGCGGTGCTGGCGGCAAAAGAAAACAGCGATCTGCCGATTCTGGTTTCCAACGCGTACGGCGCAGACGGCAAACTCATGACGGGGGCATCGCCCGCCGCCATGGTGGCACTCCTGGAAGGCTTGGGTGTGGACGCGATCGGTGCCAACTGCTCGCTGGGTCCCAAACAGTTAGCGCCCGTTGCCAAAGAACTCTTGAATGCGGCATCCGTGCCGGTCATCTTAAAACCCAACGCGGGATTGCCCGCGGTGAAAGACGGGCGCACGGTATTTGACGTGGCACCCGCGGAATTTGCCGACGAAGTGGCGGCGCTCATGCAAGACGGTGTGCGCGTGGTGGGCGGTTGTTGCGGAACGACTCCCGATTATATCCGCGCGCTGACCGAGAAAACGCAGAATATGACGGCACAACCCACCACGCAAAAACGGCGCACGGTGGTATCGTCTTATACCCATGCCGTTGCGTTCGGTGACGAACCGATCCTCATTGGTGAGCGCATCAACCCCACGGGCAAAAAGCGGTTCAAGCAAGCGCTTTTGGAAAACGATATGGATTATCTGTTGCAAGAGGGTGTGCATCAGCAGGAAAAAGGCGTGCACGTGCTGGACGTAAACGTGGGATTACCCGGCATTGACGAAGAGGCGATGCTCACGCGCGCGGTGTGTGAGTTGCAGGCGATCTGTGATCTGCCGCTTCAAATCGATACCGCCGACCCCCAAGCCATGGCGGCGGCGATGCGGCGCGTGAACGGCAAGCCGCTTGTCAATTCCGTGAGCGGCAAACAGGAAAGCATGGATTTAATCTTCCCGCTTGTCAAACGGTACGGCGGCACGGTGATCGCGCTGACGTTGGATGAAAACGGCATCCCCGATACGGCTGACGGACGGGTGGCGATCGCGAAACGCATTGTGAAAACCGCCGCCGCGTACGGGATCGAAAAACACGATCTGATCTTTGATACGCTGGCGATGACCGTGAGCGCGGATACCCGCTCGGCAACGGTCACCCTGGAAGCGTTACGGCGCATCCGCGAGGAACTGGGGTGCCATACGTCGCTGGGGGTGTCCAACGTATCGTTTGGGTTGCCGGTGCGCGATGCGGTGAACAGTACGTTCTTTGCGCTTGCGCTGGAAAACGGGTTGTCGGCGGCGATCATGAATCCGTATTCGTCCCCGATGATGCAGGTGTACTATGCGTACCGCGCGCTCAAGGGAATGGACCGAAACTGCGAAGCGTACATTGCGGCATCGGGTGAGTTTCAAGCGGTGAGCGCACCCGTGACGGTGGCGGAAAAGACTGCCGAAGAACAGCGATCCGCGTTGCAACGGGCGATCGCCAAAGGACTCAAAGACGAGGCGGCGGCGCAGACGGCGGAACTGCTCAAAACCGCGGCGCCGCTGGATATTGTGAACGGGGAGATCATCCCCGCATTGGATGCAGTGGGCAAAGGGTTCGAACAGAAAACCGTGTACCTGCCGCAACTGCTCATGAGTGCGGAAGCCGCGCAGAGCGCGTTTGAACATATCAAGGCGGCGTTGCCGCAAAAGTCGGGCGGACCTAAGGTCGTGATCGCTACCGTGAAAGGCGATATTCACGATATCGGTAAAAATATTGTGAAACTACTCTTGGAAAATTACGGGTTTACGGTCATCGATCTTGGCCGTGACGTGCCGCCCGAGGCGGTGACGGAAGCGGTTTTGGCGCACAACGCGCCGCTTTTGGGGCTCAGTGCGCTCATGACCACCACCGTGCCCGCCATGGAAGATACCATTGCCGCGGTGCGCAAACGGGTGCCGTCCTGTAAGATCATGGTGGGCGGTGCGGTGCTCAATGCGGAATACGCACAGCGCATCGGCGCGGATTTTTATGCCAAGGATGCGATGGAGGGTGTGCGGTACGCGGAAACAGTAAAATGACACAAAAAAAGCTGTATCACCGTGCGTGATCTCCAACGTACCGCTTAACACGGCGGTTGCCTCGTACCCCGTTTTGTGAGCATGCCCCGCAAACGTATACGTTTGCGGGGCAACATGATGATAAAATTCTTCCGGTGTCCACACAGTCATCGTTTTCGCCCTCCAAAATACACGATTTATAAACGAATAGCGCGAAAATTGGCTTTAACATCACTTTTGTTTATATTGTAATGCAGATGCTAACAAAAAAAGGGGTGACGAAATGGAATATCGAGTACCATTTTTGAAAGACGAGCATTTTTTCGGGTGCAGTACGGTGCACGCCATGCACATGCCGCTTTGCGCCGGAAAACCGTACGAGGTGGATCTGCGCAAATGGGGTCCCAATCAGACCGTTCCGTTGCTGGTGTCAGACAAGGGACGGTATATCTGGAGTGAGTATCCGTTCGCGCTTTTTGTTGACGGCGATCAGCTTGTTTTTGATGGCGAGGAAATTGTGGTGCGTGATGGATATGGTTCGTTGCGCGGCGCGTATTTAGCAGCGATGGAAGCGCATTTCCCGTTTGACCAGACGCGCCAAGAAGGGCGGCGTTTACCGCGCGAGTTTTTTCGCACCGCGCAATATTGTTCTTGGATGGAATGTACGTATCATCCCACGCAGGAAACGGTGCTTGCCTATGCTCATGCGATTTTGGAACACGGGTTGCAACCCGGTATTCTGATTATCGATGAGGGATGGCACGGACGGTACGGTGAATGGCGGTTCGATCCGCACAAGTTCCCCGATCCGAAAGCGATGATCGAGGAATTACACGCATTGGGGTTCACGGTGATGTTGTGGGTGTGCCCACTGGTAACGGCGGACGGTGAAAGTTACGTAACGGGATCGTTTTGTCAACTCAATCCGTATTACGATCGCCGCTTTCTGCGCAACAAGGCCGGGGAGATTGCCATTGTGCCGTGGTGGAACGGCTATTCCGCGATACTGGACATGCGCAATGAATGGGACCGCGCGTTTTTGGACGATCAATTGCAGACATTGATGCGTGAGTATGGGGTGGATGGTTTTAAGTTCGACGGCGGCGGGTATGGTATGTATCTGCCGCAAAGCGTGATAAACGGCGAACCCGCGGACAATCACGATGCGATTGCACTCAATCACGCGTGGAATGATTTCGGTCAACAGTATCGGTTCCATGAGTTTAAAGATTCATTTAAAAACGGCGGCAAGGCGATGATTCAACGGCTGTGTGATCGTCCGCATACATGGGACGAGCAGGGGATACGCTTGTTGGTGCCGAGCGCACTGATACAGGGACTTACAGGACATCCGTTTGTGTGTCCCGATATGATTGGCGGCGGTTCGTTTTTGTACAACAGTCGATGGGCGGAACGTATGATGCCGGATTTCAAGGTGGACGAAGAACTGTTTGTGCGTATGGCTCAAGCATCGGCACTGTTTCCAATGATGCAGTTCTCGTGGGCACCGTGGAATGTGCTGTCGAAGAAGTCGTATCGGTTGGTGGTGGATGCTGCTATGTTGCATGTGCGGATGGCGGATACCATCACGGCGTTGGTTGCTGAGGCGGAGCAGACGGGCGAGCCGATTGTGCGATCGCTGGAATATGTGGATCCGCACAAAGGATATGCGACCGTGATGGATGAGTTTCTGCTTGGCCATGATCTTTTGGTGGCACCTGTGTTGGAAAAAGGCGCGCGCGAACGCGACGTGGTGTTCCCCAAAGGACGGTGGCAATCGGAGGACGGTACGGTGTATGAGGGTGGTATGGTATATCGAGTGGCGGCGCCGCTTGACAAATTGCCGTGGTTCAGACGGGTGTCAATACACGAAGGTGAGTGAACGACCGGATTAACAAGCCATCAAGCAAGCATCGCCGGAGATCGTAAACGGTGAGATCGTTCCCGCACTGGACGCGATGGAAGGCGTGCGGTATGCAGAAAGTATAAAGGGTTGAGGATATATGAATGAGCAAGCCATCAAGCAAGCGTTGCTGCAGCAATATCCGTATCGGGTAGAGTTGCACGCACACACGGCACCCGTGAGCGGGTGCAGTGAGGTGTCGCCTGCGGAACTGATCGACATTTACAAAGCGCAAGGCGTGGATGCCGTGGTGATCACCAACCACTTTACGTATCACGAGGGGCTTGACCCTGCGGATTACGTGAACACGCACGTGGCGGCGTTTGAACAAGCCAAAGCGCATGCCGAGCAGTACGGGATGCAAGTGTACCTTGGCGCCGAGATCCGCTTTACGGAAAACGTGAACGATTATCTGGTGTACGGGGTGGATCGGCAGCGACTCTTTGAGATCTACGAGTATCTGCCGTACGGCATCGAGCGGTTTCGCCGCGAATATGCGATGCCCGACAGTGTGTTTGTGCAGGCTCACCCGAAGCGCGACCGCATGACACCGGTGGATGCCGCGTTGCTGGATGGGGTGGAGGTGCTCAACATGCACCAAAACCACGATGCGCGCATGGGCTTGGCCGCGTTGTTTGCCAGGGAAAAAGACGGCATGATCGTGACGATCGGTTCGGATTTTCATCATCCGCACCGCGAGCACGAGGCGCAGGGACTTATCCGTGTTGCGCAGTTGCCCAAAGACGGATTTGCATTGGCTGAGTTGTTGCGGTCGGGCGAGTACGTGATGGAGTTCGCCCGCGAGTATTTGGTTATATAAGAAAAAAGCGCCCCGACGAAAACCCGTCGGGGCGCTTTTTGTTTGGTATTATGCTTTTCTCATCTTTTCGCCGATGGTGGTGACCACGCCAAACAGTTCGTCCGACGGGCCGGAGATGACGCACGCACCGCAGATGGGGCAGGGAGGATTTTCACGCACACTGTCCACTGCCGCCTGACAAGCGGAGATATCGCCCTCCAGCACCACGGTCACGTGACCGCCGCAGGAGGTTTCCCGTGCACACAGTTCCAACGTGGCACATTTGAGCATTTGATCAACTGCCTGCACGGCATGAGAGGCGCCCAGTACCTCCACCAAGGCATACGCTTCCGGTTTGTTCATCGTTCTGCGCCTCCTTTTATCGACCGATGGTGGCGGCAATGCCGTACTCGGTGCCGGCATCGGGTGCCGAGATCACGGTGGATGCCGTGACTTTGCCGTAAGGCGCTGCCGCCGCAAGCGCCGCGTCCATGGCGGCACGCACGCTGGAAACATCGCCGCGCAGTTTGACGCACGCGCCGGCTTTCAGACGGTTGCGTTCCACGCCCTGGACCTTCACGTCCGCCGCTTTGGCCGCCGCATCCAGCGCCACCAGACATGCCATGAAGCTGTCCAATTCAAAAATACCGATCGCCTGACCGGTGTAATTGTTATCTACCATAATCATAAGCACCTGCCTTTTGTTTCAGTATATCACACAATTTCATTGTGTACAAGTGGGAAATGTGAGAGGGGCGGGGCGCGACGGAATGTAGGGACGGCAGGCGCTGTCCCCTGCATTTTGCGGCAGAATGTCTAAACTCCCGCGAATGTGGCAAGGATAGATTTGTTGGAAATAATATCTTGACAAGCCTTTTTGCTTGTGATAGAATGGTTCTCCGTGGGAGTGCGCACTATGGGTGAACTATGCCCAAAAAT